>JALZOI010000668.1 GCA_030857245.1 Myxococcota bacterium | reverse complement strand
GCCCACGCGAGCGGGGTCTTGCCGCGGTCCGTCGTCTTGTGGCGGCCGACGAACCACGGCTGCTTCTCCGCGGTGACGGTCGCAGATCGCTCGGCGTCTGCGCTCGCGGGGCGCATCCGCGCAGTCTCCGCGGCGGTCGGAACGATCCCCTCGCGACCCGAGGCGACGCGCACGGCTTCGCGCAGCTGCTGTGCGGTGGCGGGACGATTCTGCGCGCGCGTCGACAGCGCGCGCCGGATCTCGATGTCGAGCTCGGCCGGCACACCGGGCGCCAGCTCCACGAGCGGTCGCGGCGACAGCCGGGCCTCGGGGTCCGCGAGATCGTCCCAGGGCAGCCGCCCTGCGAGCATCGCGTACAGCGTCACGGCGAGCTCGTAGACGTCGGTCGCGACGCCGGCGGGCTGCCCGAAGAAGCGCTCCGGCGCCATGTAGGCGGGCGTTCCGCGCACGCCGCCTTCCATCGTCGTGGTCGATGCGGCGGCGGCCAGCTCCTTCGCGATACCGAAGTCCAGGAGCACAGCGTGCGCCCCTTCAACCACGAAGACGTTCTCCGGCTTGAGATCGCGATGTACGAGGCCTTGATCGTGCAGCGCGCCGACGGCATCGCACAGCTCGTCGAACAGCGTCAGCGCGTGCGCGAGCTCCATCGGTCCTTGGCCGAGGACGGTGGCGAGGGTGTCGCCATCGAGCCGCTCCATGGCGAGGTACGGCCGAGAATCCGGTAACTGCCCGACCGCCAGCACCTTCACGACCGAAGGATGCGCGATCGTCTGCAGCACTTTCGCCTCGGCGAGGAACTGCGAGCGTACGCGCTCGGTCCCAGCGAGCGCATGGTGCAAAACTTTCAAGGCTACCCGACGTGGGCCCCAGGTCGCGTCATAGACGATTCCGCTCCCTCCCTCACCGAGAACCGCGGAGATACGGAACTCGCCGAGCGCGTGCGGCACAGTTTTCGGGTCGAGATCCATCCGAGAGCCGCCTACCTATAGCGCACTTGGTCACGGCCTAGGGGTTGCTACTTTCTTTGAGAAACGCCGCCGGAGGTGGCACTTATGATTCGACTAGGTATTTCAGAAGACCACACCATCGTTCGCTGGGCGCTTCGCGAGGCGCTCGGTAAAGCCGAGGACATCGAGGTCGTCGGGGAAGCAGGTACCGCCGCGGAAACGCTGGAGATGATCCAGAACGCCCGCCCGGATGTCCTGATCCTCGACATCACGTTGCCCGACCGATCAGGGTTCGACGTCCTCAACGAGATGCGCCTGAAGGACACGGCGCCCCTCGTCGTCGTGCTCACCTGGCATACGGAGCCGAGCTACGCTGCGCGAGCGATCGCTGCAGGAGCGCACGGCTACGTCAACAAGTCCGTCGAGCCGGAGGCGCTGCTGGCGGCCATCCGGGCGGTGAGCCGCGGGGAACAGGTGATCCCACCGGGGGTCGAGTCCCTGCTCGCGAGTGGCGATGGCCACCCCGCGAGTGCGCTCACTGCACGCGAGGCGCAGGTCATGGAGATGCTCGCGCGAGGGATGACCAACCGCGAGATCGCCGAGCACCTCTCGATCAGCATCAAGACCGTCGATACCCATCGCGGTCACGTGCTGAAGAAGCTCGGCCTGCGCAACAACTCCGAGCTCACACGGTTCGCCGTGAAGCACGGCTACGTCGCGCTGTAGCGGCCCCCGGAACTGCTCGACCCTGCCCGACCGTCCTAGCGGCGGCGGGCAGGCTGTACCCAGGCCTTCTTCCCATCGCCTCGCGTGATCACCGCGCGCAGGTAACCACCTCGAGGAAGCGCCCGGCGTGCGGCCTTGCCCTTCACCGTCTCGACGATCGTGCCGTTCTCGATCCACTCGATGACGTGCGTGCCGGGATCGGTGCGCGCGACCTCGATGACGATGCCGTCACCGTCCACCTCCGCGCGCTCGAGCACGACGCCGTTGGACGCATAGAACCGCCCGGCGGCGAGGGCGTCGAGGATCGCCTGCGGCTCGCGGCGCGCCTTGACCACGACCCAGCCTCCGCCCGCCGGGTACTTGCCACCTCCCTCGTAGTGGTGCGCGTCGTCCGATGCGACGCCCCACAGCTGCACGCCGTGCGCGAGCGCGGCGTCCCACAGCTGACTGGTCGACGGGTGCTCGGCGTCGCCGTCGTTCCACTTCGTGAACTGCGCGTTCGCGATCTCGATCAGCGAGAACCCGCGCCGCGCGAGCTCGACCAGCAGCTCGGGCGTCATGCCCCAGTGCCACTGCGGATGGTTGAGCTGCGCGAGGCCGCCGAGCACCTTCTGCTGATCGAGCGCCGCCTGGTACTTGTCGACGCGGAGGTCGCTCTTGCGATTCGCCCATTCGAGCTTGCCGGCGGGCCGCGCGGTCGGCCCCACGAGGTTGACGTGGATCCGGCACTGCCCGGTGGCGTCGCCCGCGGGCACGCAGCCGGTCGGGTTGTGCGTCAGCTCGATCCCGGCGAGCACGATCAGCCCGGTCGCCGGCGTCCGCACCGCGACCTGCCCGGCCGTGCTGGTCTCGCCGACCTCGCTGATCCGGTTGTGATCGCTGAGCACGATGAAGTCGAAGCCGCGCGTCTCGTACCAGCGGATGACGTCGGGGATCGGGGTCGCGCTGTCGCCCGAGGGACGCGCGTGCACGTGCGTCGAGCCGCGCAGCCAGAGCTCGGCGCCAGGGTCGGTCGGCGGCACCGCTTCGATCGCGGCGAGCGTCGCGCCGTCGAGCGGCGCGGCGACCGGCACCGTCGGGGTTCCCGTCGTCGCGGGCGAGGTCGCGGCGACCCGCGGTGTGGTCCGTGGCACCTCCGGGACCCCGCAGGCGACGAGCAGGATGACGGCGAGGACCCTCACGTCTGCTGTCTACTAGGGCGTGCGTGCGTCGTCGAGGGCGGCGGCGCCGGCGGGCGTGAGGTTCGTCGTCGGTCCCCACGAGCGCTTGTGCCACTGCTTCCGGAGCGCGAGGAACAGCCCGAGGTTATCGGTCAGCATGCGGCGCTCGACCGGGTGCGTGCCGGCGAGGTCGACACGCTCCTGCGGATCGGCGACGAGGTCGGCCACGATCGGCACGCCGGTGACACCGACGCGCACCTTCCACCGACCGATCCGCATCGCGTGCGCGTACTCGTACATCGACGTGTACGAGGGCGTCGCCCAGCCGCGGCCGACGCCCTGCGCGAGTGCGATGAGCGATGCCCCCTGGGTCGCCTCGACGACCGGCGCGCCGACCGCTTCGAGCAGCGTCGGCATGACGTCGACGCCCTCGGCGCCCTCGTCGACGATCGTGCCGCCCGGGAACCGCGCCGGGTCGTAGATCAGCAGCGGCACGCGGATCAGCGAGTCGCGCAGCGAGCCGCCGTGACCGCAGCGCTTGTCCTCGAAGAACTCCTCGCCGTGGTCGGCGGTGATGACGAGCATCGTCTGATCCCAGATCCCCCAGGCCTTGAGCTGCTCGATGAAGCGGCCGAGCTCGCGATCCTGATAGCTGATGGCGGAGTCGTAGATCGCGATCAGCCGCTCGATGTCGGGCTTCGGCGGGATGATGCTGCAGCCCATCCGGCCGGGCAGAAACCCGAGGCCCTTCGCGGTGCCGAAGTCCTGGAACGGTCCGTGGTACGGGCCCGGCGAGTAGATGTCGATCCAGGGCTTGCGTGCGATCCACGGGCCGTGGGTGTCGATCGTGCCGAGGAACAGGTACGTCGGGTTCGCCCGCCGCGCGTCGAGCTGGGCGAGCGCCGCGTTCACGATCTGGTTGCCGTAGATGACGCCGTTGATGATGCCCTGCTCGCGCATCATGTTGCGGAACTCCTGGAAGCCGCGCGCGTACCCGCCATCGGCGGTGACGAACCCGTTGCCGGTCACCGCGGTCGTGTACAGGCCGGCCTCGCCGAGCTTGCTCGCGAGCACTTCGAACCGCGGCTCGATCCGGTACGTGCCGCCGACGCCCGCACTCCGCACCCCGTGCACCGCCGGGTAGAGGCCGGTCCACACCGACGAGTGGCTGGTCTGCGACTCGTTGCCCTGGACGTAGTACTGGCGGAAGACCGCGCTGCTCTTCGCGAGCTCGTCGAAGTTCGGCGTGTGGGCCCGCGCGCCGGGCGTGAAGATCGGCACCTTGTCGGCGCGCAGCGCGTCCATCACCCAGAGCACGACGTAGCGCGGTGGCGTCGCCGTGGGGCGCACGACCGGCGCGGGGCCGTGCACCGTGATCCGCGGGGCGCCGATC
>JALZOI010000667.1 GCA_030857245.1 Myxococcota bacterium | reverse complement strand
CCCCAGGCCCGGCGCGTCGCGGCCGTGCGCAAGCCCCCGCCGCCCGACCTGCCCGCGGCCGCGCTGGAGTCGTTCGTCGATGCGGTGATCGCCGACAAGGCCGGCGACCTCGAGGGCGCGCTGCGCGCGATGACGTCGGCGAGCCGGGAGGTCGAGCACCCGCACCTCGTCTACAACGTCGCCGATCTGCACCGCCGGATGGAGCAGCTCGCGCAGGCGCTCGAGAGCTACCGGCGCTACCTCGAGCTCGCGCCCGACGCGCCGGATCGCGCGGCGGTGACCCGGCTCGTCGTCGAGCTCGTGAAGACCCGCGCGATCGCGGTGATCGACGGCGAGGACGTCGATGCCGTCGTGTTCGTCGACGGCCGGCCGGTTGGACCCTCGCCGGTCGTGATGCCGCTGGCCGACGGCACGCACACGATCGAGCGCATCGGCCCGGCGAGCTACGACGAGCGCGACGTCACCGCGAAGCCGCTCGCCCAGCTCCACATCTCGGCGTACTCGTCGAGCCCGAAGACCGGCAACGTCGTCATGAACGGCTCGCCCGGGCTCTACCAGCTGCGCTGGAAGGACCGCGGGCTCGAGTTCGAGCTCCCCGGCCGCTTCACGTTGCCGCCCGGTCGTCACGAGACCTTCCTCGCTCGCCCGGGTAAGGCCTGCACGCCGATCGCGTTCGACGTGCCGCCCGCGGGCGAGCTCGTCCACGTGTGGATCGAGGCGGCGCGCCCGAAGGAGCCGAAGGGAGCGAAGGTGGACAAGGCGGCGTGCATCCCGATCACCGTGCGCGCGAGCAGGCTGCGGTTCCCGAAGCCCGTGGCCGCCGCCCCGCCGAGATCGCCGTCGCCGGCGAGCGGAGCCCGGTGATGCGCGCTCTCCTCCTCGTGATCGGTGCGCTCGGCGCCGGTACGGCGATCACCACCGCCGCTCTCGCCGACGCGGTGGCCGCACCCGGCGCCCCGTCACCGGGCCCGGCGAAGCGCAAGAGCAGCCCCGACAAGTTCACGAAGGCGGCGGGCGATGCCTTCGCTGCCGCGCTCGCGGCCGATCAGGCGAACGACCTGCGCGCCGCGCTCGGCCTCTACCAGAAGGCGTACGCGATCTCGGCGCACCCGAGCACGATCTACAACATCGCGGACGTCCAGCGCCGGCTCTCGCAGCTCACGGCGGCCATCAAGAGCTACGAGACGTACCTCGTGCTGTCGCCGGCCTCCGGTGACCGCGCGGAGGTCGAGGCGCTGATCGACAAGCTGCGCACGACGCCGGGCACGATCTACGTGCTGACCTCGGAGCCGAGCGATCCGCGCGCGGTCGATCTCGCGGGCGCGTACGTGCTGGTCGATGGCGAGATCCGCCGCAAGCCAGGTCCGCTGCCACCCCCCGGCCCCGGCCAGCGTGGCGTGATCGAGCTCTCCGTGCCGCCCGGCAAGCACACGGTCGACGTCGTCACGCCCGTCACGTACGGCACCGTCGGCTGCGAGGTCGGGCCCGGCGCGACGACGCAATGCCACATCCGGGCCGATCCGCGCATCGACGGCAGCGCGATCGTGAGTGCCAGCGCGCGCGCGTTCCAGGTTCGGCGCGAGCCGCGCGACCGCACCCTCCTCTACCATCGCTTCGAGCTCGCGCGCGGGCGCCACAAGCTCGCGCTCAAGGACCGCTCGTACGAATGCTCACCGCTCGTGCTGGAGGTGGCCGGCGGGAACACCGTCGCGTACGTGTTCGTGTCGTCCACCGAGTACGATGGCCTGCAGCGCTGCCGGACCCTCGACGTCAAGCAGCAGCGCCTCACGTTCGCGCCGTGACCGGGCGGCTGCCGCCGCGAGGCGATGTGCCAAGCTGCGCGCGTGGATGAACCTGCGCTGATCGCACCGTGGTCCGGTCCTCATGGCGGCGTGCCGCCCTTCGCGCGCGTCGAGGTGGCGGACTTCAAGCCCGCGGTCCTCGCGGCGATGGACCAGCTCCGCGCCGAGCTGCGCGCGATCGCCAGCGCCGCCGCGCCGCCGACGTTCGACAACACGATCGCGGCGTACGAGGACGCGGGCCGCGCCTACACCCGCGTCCTCACCATCTACGGCACGTACACCGCGACGATGAGCGACGATGAGCGACGCGGCGATGCAAGCGCTCGAGCAGGACCTCGCGCCCACGCTCGCCGGCTTCAGTGACGAGATCACGCAGACGCGGCGCTGTTCGCCCGCATCGAGGCGGTGTACGCCGCGCGCGACGCCGTCCCCCTCGACGCCGACCAGCGTCGCCTCCTCGATGTCGTCTACCGCAACTTCGCGCGTCGCGGCGCCGCGCTGGGCGCTCGCGAGCAGGAGCGGCTCACGGCGATCAACCAGCAGCTCGCCACGCTGTACACGACGTTCGGCCAGCACGTGCTCGCGGACGAGGAGCAGCACACCGTCGTGCTCGACGACGAGCGCGCGCTCGAGGGCGTGCCGGACGATCTCCGCGACGCCGCGCGGCTCGCGGCCGAGGCGCGCGGGCTCGCCGGCGCGTGGGTGATCACCAACACGCGCTCGTCGGCCGAGCCGGTCTTGACGTTCGCGCAGCGCCGCGTGGTCCGCGAGCAGGTCTGGCGGATGTGGAGCTCGCGCGGCGAGCCCACCAACTACCGCGTGATCGCCGACATCCTCGCGCTCCGCGGCGAGCGCGCGCAGCTGCTCGGGTTCCCCTCGCACGCCCACTGGATCCTCGACGACACGATGGCGCGCACGCCCGAAGCGACGATGACTCTCATGATGAAGGTGTGGCGCGCCGCGGTCGCGCGGGTCCGCGAGGAGGTCGCCGACATGGAGGCCCTCTCCGGCTTCCCGATCGAGCCGTGGGACTACCGGTACTACGCCGAGCAGGTCCGCAAGGCGCGCTATGACCTCGACCAGAACCAGGTCAAGCCGTACCTCCAGCTCGACAACATCCGCGACGCGATGTTCTGGATGGCGCGGCGGATCTACCAGCTGACGTTCACCCGCGTCGACGATGTCGTCGGCTATCACCCCGACGTCACCGTCTACGAGGTCACGCGCGACGGCGAGCGGGTCGGCCTCTGGTACTTCGATCCGTACGCGCGCGATGGCAAGCGCTCGGGTGCGTGGATGAGCGAGTACCGCACGCAGGAGCGGTTCCGCGCGCCCGTCACGCCGATCGTCTCGAACAACGCGAACTTCGTGAAGGGTAAGCCCGGCGAGCCGGTGCTGATCTCGTGGGACGACGCGGTCACGATGTTCCACGAGTTCGGCCACGCCCTGCACGGGCTGCTCTCGAACATCCGGTTCCCGACGCTCGCGGGCACGAACACGCTGCGCGACTTCGTCGAGTTCCCGAGCCAGCTCCACGAGCACTGGCTCGCGACGCCGGAGCTGCTCGAGAAGTTCGCGCTCCACCACCAGACCGGCGAGGCGATCCCCGCGGCGCTCGTCGAGAAGCTCCAGCGCGCGAAGCACTTCAACCAGGGCTTCAAGACCGTCGAGTACCTGGCGGCGGCGATCTACGACATGAAGATCCACACCGCGCCGACCAGCAGCGCGATCGATCCGCGCGAGTTCGAGGAGCGCACGATGACGCTGATCGGTGCGCCGCGCGAGATCATCATGCGCCACCGCCCTGCGCACTTCGCGCACGTGTTCACCGGCGACGGCTACTCCGCCGGCTACTACTCGTACCTGTGGGCCGACACGCTGACCGCCGATGCCGGCGAGGCCTTCGCGGAGGCCGGGAGCTACTACGACCCCGCGGTCGCCGCGAGGTTGCACGATGCCGTCATGAGCGTCGGTAACGCCGTGCCGCCCGAGGAGGCGTTCCGCCAGTTCCGCGGCCGTGATGTCGACACCGACGCCCTGATGCGCGATCGCGGCTTTCCGATCACGCGCTGAGCCGGGAGAGCTTGGCCGCCATGGCCGCCAACGGACGCCAAGGATCCGAAGAGAAAGCAATCGGTGCGTGGGCCCCTGGTCCTTCAACCTTCTTGGCGCTCCTGGCGGCCAATCTCTCCCGCTCTCCGAGCCGCGCGGATTGGCCGCCGGGCTCGGGAGCCCCGCGCGCGAGGTGCCGATGGGGAATCCGCGGGAACCGGCAGCCGATCCGTGGTGTCACGAGGTCCATGCGCCGGAGCCACGTGCAGTCGTTGATCTCGGTGTGGCTGGCCGCGTCGATCGCCGCGAGCGGGTGCCGGACGCCCGCCGCCGGGCCGAGTCGACCGCTGCCGGGCGCCGCGCCTCGCCGCAC
>JALZOI010000118.1 GCA_030857245.1 Myxococcota bacterium | reverse complement strand
TCCCTGACCTCCCGGCGCGCGTGCTGCCGCCGCCGCCGTTCGTGCCGCGCATCGTGCCGCCCCCGCACGCCGCGCCCGCGTTCGCGGTGCCCGCCGTGATCGCGTCGAGCATCACCGAGGACGATCGTCCGACGGAGGTGATGGAGCGGATGTGGTTCCTCGACGACGAGCTCGCGCCGATCGTGCCGATCCGCCCGCGGCCCGCGCCCGAACGCGCCGAGGCTGTCGCCGCGTATGCGCTGCCCGCGCCCCGCTCGCGGGTGCGGACCGCGCTGAGCTCGCCGGCGCTGATGCACTTCAACCGGCTGATCGCGCTCGCGGTGCTCGGCAACGTGGTGCTCGCGGTCGAGCTCGGCGGCACGCTCTCGGCGGTCACGCTCTCGCACCTGGTGCTCGGTAACTTTGCCGTCGGCATCGTGATCCGCCAGCAGTACGTCGTGAACCTCCTGTTCTGGATCGCGACGCGTGCGCCGACGAGCTGGCCCCTCGCGATCCGCGCGACGTGCGGCAAGGTCTATCACTTCGGCGGGATCCACGTGGGCTGCATGATCGCGGGTACCGCCTGGTACCTCGCGTTCGTGGTGGAGCTCGTCGGCCAGCCCGCCACGCCCGCCGTGCTCGCCGTCGTGATCGCGCAGCTCGCGATCCTGCTCGGCATCACCGTGATGTCGCTGCCGCGGATCCGCGCGCAGCACCACGACACGTTCGAGCGGGTGAAGCGGTTCGGCGGCTGGACGTCGCTCGCGCTGTTCTGGCTCCAGACCGCGCTGCTGCTCGATGCGCCGCTCCTGACGGCGCCCGAGATCTGGGTGCTCGCGCTGATCACGACGAGCGTCGCGCTGCCGTGGCTGCGCCTCAAGAAGGTGCCGGTCGAGCTCGTCGTGCCGTCGAAGCATGTCGCGCTCGCGCGGTTCGATCACGGCGAGACCCCGTTCGCGGGCTCGTCGACGGCGATCAGCCGCAGCCCGCTCCTCGAGTGGCACTCGTTCGCCAACGTGCCGACCCCGGGCCAGCCCGGCTTCCGGCTGACGATCTCGCGCGCCGGCGACTGGACGGGCCGGCTGATCGACGACCGGCCGACGCACGTCTGGGTCAAGGGCATCACGACGGCGGGCGTCGCCAACATCGAGGTGCTGTTCAAGAAGGTCGTCTACATCGCGACCGGCAGCGGCATCGGCCCGTGCTTGCCGCACCTGCTCGCGCAGCAGGTCCCCGCGAAGCTGATCTGGGCGACCCGTGATCCGCGCGCGACGTACGGCGACGGGCTCGTCGACGAGATCCTCGCGGCGCACCCGGACGCGCTGATCTGGGACACCCACAAGCAAGGCAAGCCCGACATGGTCAAGCTCGCGCATCGCGCGTGCATCGAGACCGGCGCCGAGGCCGTGATCTGCATCTCCAACAAGGCGCTCACGTGGCAGGTCGTCACCGGCCTCGAGAGCCGGGGGATCCCGGCCTACGGCGCGATCTGGGACTCGTGACGCGAAAGGACCTGCCATGAGCTACCGCACTCTCCTCGTCGACCACGCCGGCGCCATCCTCACGGTCACCATCAACCGACCCGACAAGCGGAACGCGCTCTGCGATGTCGTGCTCGGCGAGCTCGCGGAGCTGTGCGCGAGCCTCGCGCGCCGCCCCGAGCTCCGCGGCATGATCCTGACCGGCGCGGGCGAGCGCGCCTTCGTCGCCGGCGCGGACATCGCCCGGATGGCGGAGATGACGCCCGACGAGGGCGCTGCCTTCGGGCGCCTCGGCCAGTGCGTCACCGAGCTCGTCGAGGCGCTGCCGTTTCCGGTCATCGCGTGCGTCAACGGCTACGCGCTGGGCGGTGGCTGCGAGCTCGCGATGAGCGCCGACTTCATCTACGCCACCGCGCGTGCGGTGTTCGGGCAGCCCGAGGTCTCACTCGGCCTGATCCCGGGCTTTGGCGGCTGCGTGCGGCTCGGCCGGTTCGTCGGGCCCGGTCGCGCCAAGGAGCTGATCTACTCGGGCCGCACGGTGGCCGCCGACGAGGCGCTGCGGATCGGCCTCGTCAACGCGGTGTTCTCGACGAAGGCCGCGATGCTCGAGGCCGCCGTGGCGACGCTCGGCGAGATCGGGCGACGCTCGCCGGTCGCGGTCGCGCTGTGCAAGGACGTGCTGCGGTCGCTCGAGGGCAAGTCGACCGCCGAGCGGCTCGCGGTGGAGGCGACCGCGTTCCGGCGCGCCTTCGAGAGCCCCGACAAGCGCGAGGGCGTCGCGGCCTTCGTGGCGAAGCGACCGCCGGTGTTCCCGGGCCATGTCGCAGGCCGCATCGCCAGCCGTCAGGAGTTGTGAGGTGCACGCCGAGACCCTGCGGGTCGCCCGGCTCGGCACGCTCGACGCCCTGCGGGTACATTCCTGGGGCATGACCGTGCACAAGCTGGCCGACCTGCGAGCAGGTGATCTGATGATCTTCCTGTCGGTCGCGCGCTGCCAGTCGGTCAACGGCGCGGCGCGCGAGCTCAACCTGCCCGCCTCGCAGGTCAGCAAGGCGGTCGCGCGGCTCGAGGAGCAGCTCGGCGTCAGCCTGATGGTGCGCTCGACGCGTGGCATCACGATCAGCGACGAGGGCAACCGGATGTTGCCGCAGCTGACCGATCTCGTGCAGCGCGTCCAGGACCTCGACCGCCGCGAAGGCCTCGACGCCGCGATCGCGGTCGCCGCGCCGTCGTACGTGATCAGCTGGTGCGCGCCGCGGATCGCCGAGGCGCTGCCCGGGGGCCGGATCCGCGCGATCGAGATGGCCCCCGCGCTGATCCGCACGCTCGCCGCGAGCAACTTCTTCGATGTCTGCATCACGCTCGCCGAGGAGCGGCTGCCCGAGTCGTGGGTCAACACGCACGTCGGCGTGATGCGGCGCTCGTGCTTCGGCACGCCGGCGCTCTACGCGTCGCTCGGGCCGCCGCCGATCCCCGTCGACGTGATCCGGGGCGTGCCGTTCGTGCTGCCGGTCTACAACGCGAACGGCGTCTACGTGCCGGTCGACGACGGCTGCCCGCTCGCATCGAGCCAGCGCACCGCCGGCCACGAGGCGCAGACGATGGCGCTCGCTCTCGAGATCGCGAGCGTCACCCAGCAGCTCGTGTTCGGGCCGCTGATGGCGGTCTTTCCGTTCCTCGCCGACGGCCGGATGGTCGAGTTCGACATCGAGGGCTGGAACGAGCGCGACCCGGTCTACGTCGCGTGCAACGTCGACCGCGTCCGGTCGACGCAGCAGCGCCACATCGCGGAGGCGGTGCGCGCGTCGCTCGAGAGCCTCGGCACCTACAACCGCGCGAGCTCCCGGAATCTGCTGCAGTCATGACCGCGCTGCTGCGGCCGCCCGCGGGTCCGTTCACCGCCGAGATCGCGGTGGTGCCGCCGGCGGTGCGGGCGCGCATGGACGGCGTGTCGTGGCACGGCGACGAACCCCGCTGTCCCCGCTGGGACGAGCTCGCGTACCTCCGGGTCGCGCACGTCACGTTCGACGGTGGGGAGGGCGAGGGCGAGCTCGTCGTCGCGGCCGCGCTCGGCGGGCGTGCGGTCGAGGTGTTCCGCCGGCTGTGGCAGCTCGGGTTTCCGATCCGCTCGCTGCGGCTCGTCGACGACTTCGCGGCGTCCGACGATGCCTCGATGTCGGCCGACAACTCGTCGGCGTTCAACTTCCGGCAGATCGCGGGCACGCAGCTGCTCTCGCAGCACGCGCTCGGCCGCGCGATCGACCTCAACCCCGTCGAGAATCCCTGGCGGCGGCCCGATCGCATCCTCCCCGACGAAGGCCGCGCGTTCGCCGATCGCCGGGTCGTCCGCCCCGGCATGATCGTGCGTCCCGGGCCGGTGGTCGCGATGTTCGACGAGCTCGGCTGGGAGTGGGGCGGCGACTGGCGCCACGCCTTCGATGATCACCACATCGTGTGGTCGCGCACGCCATGATCACGTGCGACCACCCCGGCGAGCGCTCGGGCGTGTGCCGGCACCTGCTCGCGGACTCCGACCTCGAGCACCTCGAGCACTTCACCGGTCGCCGGGCCGAGCGCGTGCTGGTGTGCCGCGCCTGCGCCGCCGCGCTGCCGGGTGACCTCGCGCAGGTCTGCGCGACGTGCCGCGACCACGCCGCCGAGGGTGGCTGCGCCGGGATCACGGGAACGCCGGAGATCGTCGACGCCGCCAGCTCGCTGCGCTTCGAGCACCTCCACATCGAGCTCGGCGGGCCGGCGCTGCTCGACATCCAGCCGGTGCTCGGCGGCGATCGGTGCCGCTGGATCGGGCTCGACGGCGACGGCCGGCTCCACGCGATCGATCTCGATCGCCGCACCACCGTCGTCGTCGCCGGGCTGCCGCCCGAGGCGATCGAGCTCACCGCCGCCGTGGTGATGCGGGTGTCGCCCGACGGCCGGCTCGTCGCGATCGCGAACCGCCATGGTCGCCAGGGCATCGTGCTCGATCTCGACACCCGGCTGCCGGCGCTGACGCTGCTGCGCGACGACTACCAGCACGGCCACAGCGACTTCCCGCTCGCGTTCCTCGAGCGCGGCGGCCGCCAGCTCCTCGTGCACGCCACGGCGTGGAACCGCCTCGAGGTGGTCGATGCTCGCACCGGCGCGCTGCTGACGGCGCGCGAGATCGCGCCGTACGAGCGTGACGGACCACGACCCGAGCACTACCTCGACTACTTTCACTGTGGCCTCGCGATCTCGCCGGGGCAGCGCTCGATCGCCGACAATGGCTGGGTCTGGGCGCCGGTCGGCATCGTCACCGCGTGGAGCCTCGAGCGCTGGCTCGACGCCAACCCGTGGGAGTCCGAGGACGGCCCGTCCCGTCGCGAGCTCGGCTGGCGCGACTACTACTGGGACGGTCCGCTGTGCTGGCTCGACGACGATCGGCTCGCGATCTACGGCTACGGCAACGACGATCAGTGGCTGGTTCCCGCGGCGCAGATCTTCGACGTGCGCACCGGCGCGCGCACGCACTGGTTCCCGGGGCCCCAGGGCACGTTCGTCTTCGATCGCTTCCTGTTCGCGCTCGCGCACAACGAGCTCACGGTGTGGGACGTCGAGCGGGGGACCCGGCTCGCCCGCGCGCCCGCGGCTGCCGCGGTCGTGCGGTATCACCCGACCGCGCGGACGTTCATCACGCTGCCGGGCCCGGGCGTCACGGTGATGCGGCTGCGTGGCCATCACGCCGACGCGGCGTGGAACACCGGCATCGTGACCGAGCTCGCTCGCACCATCGCGCGCGACCGCAGCTTCGACGAGCTCCCCGTGCTCGGCGACGCCCTCGAGGCCGCGGGCTGCACCGACGGCGAGCTGCTCGCACACTGCCAGCATCCCGGCGAGCACGGCGAGCGCTGCTGGGTGCTCGAGCGCCTGCTGCGATAGCGTCGGCGGCGCTGCGCGGCGTTCAATCGACGGGGCTGAGGTGCGTGACCGGCCAGACCACGCCGATCGCGCGCCCGGTCAGGTTCGCGAGCGGCACGACGCCCCAGTAGCGCGAGTCGTTCGAGTTCGCGCGGTTGTCGCCGAGCGTGAACACCGAGCCTGCGGGGACGACGTAGTGCAGCTGCGCGTCGCACGCGCCGGCCTGCGCGCGGGTCTCGATGAGCTTGCCGACCGGCTGCGGGGTGCTGCCGGTGCGATCGCCGTCGAGGACCGGCGCCGTCGTGCAGGTCCGGATGACGCCATCGAGCGACGGGAAGTCCTTCGGGTCGCCATCGCGGCGCTCGGGGTTGGCGTCACGCGCGGGACGCTCGGCGTCGTGGAACGTGTCGTAGGTGTGGCCGCCGAGGGTCTCGCGATAGCGGCTGCAGGGGTGCGAGCGCCACGGGCCGTCGGCCCCGTCCTGGTCCTGGTACGTGCAGCTGCGCTCGACGAGCCCCGTCTCGATCGGCGTGCCATTGACGAGGACCTGGTTGCAGCGGACCTCGACGGTGTCGCCGGCGACGCCGATCACGCGCTTGACGTACGACCGGCGATCGCAGGGATGCGCGAACACGATCACCTCGCCGCGCTGGGGCGGGCTCCAGAGCGTCGTCAGCTTGTCCGCGTAGAAGTGATCGCCGACGGCGATCGTCGGCAGCATCGAGCTCGCCGGCACGCGGAACCGTTCGGTGAGGAACTGGACGTGGAGGAACGCGGCGACGCCGATCGCGCTCGCGATCAGCGGCAGGTTGAGATCCTCGCCGGCCTCGCGGCGGCGCAGCCGGAGCGCCGCATCGACGGCAGCGCCGAGCCGGAGCGCCACCGAGACGGGCAGGGCCCACACCGTCCACGTGAACGCGAGCATCGCGATCAACCCGGCGATCGCCCACGCCCACATCGCGAGCCGGCGCCCGGCGGCGCCCTGGCCGGCGCCCGGGCAGAGGAAGGTCCACCCGAGCAGCATCAGCAATCGCCCGACCGTCACGGGGCGACTCCATCACGCATCGCGGACCCGAGCAACGGTACGCGCGCCCCGACGCGGTGTAACCTCTGGCCCGCATGCCTCAGGTCGTCGAGCTCCCTCCCATCGGTCAGGACTCGCGCGGCGCGCTCGTCGCGCTCGTCCGGGTCTGCAAGGAGACGCCGGCGACCGGCGAGCCCTTCCGCGAGTTCCGCTCGCGCCTGCGCTCCGCGAAGCTGTGGGATCGCGAGCGCCCGATCGTGATGCTGCGCTTCCTCGGCACCGGGGGCGCGACGGTGACGCCATCGGGGTTCATGCAAGCGCTCGCCACGGCCAGCGGCGAGGACGAGACGGCGCAGGCGATCCTCGATCGGCTGTGGCACCTCAACCCGTTGCTCGGCAAGACCGTGCTCGATCTCGTCGCGCAGCGCGCGTACCACAAGGACGAGATCTACAAGCACCTCGCGTCGGCGGCGTACCCGGGGCTCGTGCCGTCGCGGCCGGCGCTCGAGACCTGGCTGCAGATCGCGATCGGCACGGGCCTGCTGCGCACGCTCGGCATCGCCGTCACCGCGGGCCCGCGTGCGGAGCGCTACGCGCAGCTCGCGGGTGGCCTCGATGTCGAGGAGTTCCTCGCCGAGGACAAGCCCGATCCCGACCCCGTGCTCCCGACGTTCGCCGACGAGGACGCAGCGCCGGCCGATGCCGCCGGGCCGGAGTCGTCGATCCCGAACACCGCGGCCGCGCCGGCGGGCTCGCCACTCCCCGCGCCGCTGCGCCACCTCTCGGCGGAGGGCGCGCCGTCACCGCGGCTGCGCGATCGGGTGATCCCGACGTCGAGCTTCGCGCAGGGCTTCACCGACGAGCTGCTCGGCGAGACCCGCTCGCGCATCGGCGCGTGGTGGGTCGATGCCCGGCGGACGTCGCAGGCGTACCAGCCCGCGGACTTCGGCCTCGATGCCGAAGCGTGGATGGAGTCGGCCGACGAGGTCGTCTACCGCGTCGCGGTGGCGGCCGCGCTCGCGTTCCGCCTCGATCGCGATCGCGCCGCGGTCGTCACCGCGTTCTCGGCGCTCGATCGCGCCGGCGTCCTCGGCGATCTCTATCAGGGCACCGTCCCCGAGAACCTGCCCGCGCAGGTCGACGCGCGCGCGCTCATGCTCGCCTCGCTCGCGGCGCGCCGCTGCGCCGAGGTCCCCGAGCTCGCGGCGCAGCTCGACGGCCGCGCCACCGCCGCCGAGGCGTTCGCGTCGCTCGACGCCGCGCTCGGCCGCGGCCTGTTCCGCACCGAGCTGTTCTGGATCATGGACATGCTCGCGAAGCTCGGCGTCATCCGCTACGACGACCTCGCCGACTTCACCGCGACCCCGCACCGCATCGTGCGCGACACGCTGTTCCGCCTCGGCTTCATCGACACGCCGTACGCGAGCAACCCCGCCGCCCTCACCACGACGGCCCGCGCCGCGCGCACCGCCGTCCCGGATGGCCCCGCGGACGAGATCCTCACGCTGTTCGCGCTCGCCTGCGGCTGCGCCTACGACTGCCCGAACCGCAAGGCCTGCGACTATCCGTGTCGCGAGCGCCTGGAGTAGGCGTGAGGTGCATCGTCGCTGGCTGGTAACGATCGGGTCAGCCGTGACGACGCGTGATCACGGCCGCAGCGAGACCATATCGACAGCGTGGCCGCTCGCGGCCGTGCGCAGACGCTCGACCTCATCGATCAGGTGCCTCCAGGTGGACCAGCACCACTGGGTGCAGCGCAGGACCCGGTCCGGGGTGCTGTCCTCCAGGTTGCACATCAGCTTGCGGTCATCGAGCAAGCGCGCGGCGTAATCGGAGACCCGCGTCATCGGGTACGGGGTATCGATGTACTCGCCGTCGAAACGTACCTCGCGTAGCAACCGCAGCGACTCGTCGGCGCTGTGACAGGCGGCGATCACGGTGGACGACTCCTCGAGCCGCGCAGCATCCAGCAGCGCGGCAGCCGCGGGCTTCATGGTCAGCAAGATCGGGTTGGCCTCGCGCGCGACTCGCTGGAAGGCATCGGCGCGCGGCGTGCGCGGCGAGTTACAGCCGGCCAGAGCAGCGACCAGCGCAGCGACGAGCAGGAGGGAGGGGGACGTCATCAGCTGCATGGGGAGAGCTCGGGAAACACTCGTGACTCCCGCGCGGTCATGGCCGCAGCGAGACCACATCGACACCGTCGCGCTTGGCGGCGGTGCGCAGACGCTCGACCGCATCGATCAGACTCCTCCAGGTCTCCAGGCACCACCGCGTGCAGCGGATGACGCGGTCCTCGATACCGCCCTCCAGCTTGCACATCAGCTTGCGATCATCGAGCAACTCCGCGGCGTAATCGGAGACTCGCGTCATGAGGCCCGGGGAATCGATGTACTCGCTGTCGAATCGCACGTCGCGTAGCAGCCACAGCGGCTCGTCGGCGCCATGACATGCCGCGATCACGGCGGACGAGTTCTCGGGACGCGCAGCCAGCAGCGCGGCAGCCGCTGGCTTGAGCGTCAGCAAGATCGGGTTGGCGTCGCGCGCGACCCGCTGGAACGCGTCGGCGCGCGGCGAGCTACAGCCGACCAGAGCCGCGAACACCAGGAAGCATGTGCGTGTCACACCAGGTCCCTCGTCCACGCTGCGCAATCTACCAGAGCTCCTTTTTGATCGGGCTCGGCGCGAGATCCCGAAGTAGCAGCTTCACGCCTTCTTCGGATCGGGACCACTCGTCCTTCGTGGCGTTCTCGGGATGTCCGACCGTCGCGCGCGCGGCGAGCCAGGTCCGCTCCTTCGTCTTGAGATAGTTGTGCTCGCCCTTCTCGTTGAAGCTCAGCGTGAAGTTGGGTGCCCCATCGACCTTCGCGACCACCTGCCGCGGGATGTTCATCGCGCTGAGCGGCGTGCCCTCGTACTGCTTGCGGATCGTGTCATTCACGCCATTCAACACCGCGAGCTCGACCGATGGCCGGCCGCTCATCCGGTCGCCCTCGATCGCGGGCAACTCGGCGAGCACCTCGAGCACGCCCGGCGCATCACCGCGGAGGGCGCCAGCGAGGTCCGGCGCGGTGCTCGGGACGAACCCGGGCGCGGACTTGTTCGTCCTGCGGCGGGTCTCCGCGCTGCTCATGTTCGTGGTCGTCTTGCCGACGTTGACGCTGTCCTTTTGGACCGCGCCGCCGCGTTCGGCGATCGCTCCAAACGTCGTCTGCGCGAGGTAACTCACCCATGCATCCCGGGTGGCTGCGTACTGGTCCTCAGCGGCAGCTTTGAGGTTCTCCCTCGAGCACGCGTCGTCGAGATCTTTCGCCTCCGCGACCGTCTTCACCTTGTGACGTTCGACCTTGATAAACTGTTTTTGGTTCATCATCTGGGTCGCCTCGACGCCCTCTTTCTGGGAGTCAATGAAGGGATCGATGACGTGATCCGCCTTGCCCCCCGCGAGCTTCGCGCGGCCCGCGGTGATGCCGGCGTTGACCCCACCTTCGAACAGCACCTTGACAAACTCCGCTCCGACCTCAGCCCCACCGGGGCCGAGCGCCTGCGCGATGCGAACGCCCGCTGCGGCGGCGCCGGCGCCGAGGCCGACCTCGAGGACAGCGCCAATGATCTGCGAGGACCAATCGGGCTCGTCCTCCTTCTTAAGGTCGCCGCGCAGCCTCTCGAGGCCACGCTGCGCGGACTCGTTGAACCAGTGGAAGCTGTGCTGCACGGACGTGAGGTAGTCGTTGAGTGTTCGATCATCGTCGGCCGTCGTGGTCACCGTCGCATCGCTCTTCGCGAGGGCGCCCAGCTTGTCATCGCCGTCGGCTGCCTTCGTCGTTGCCTCGTCGGCACGGACGGGGGCCGCGTCTTTGGCCTTGTCGTCGCGCTTCGCCTTGTCACCTGTTGCTTCGCCCATGTCCCACTCCCTCAGCGTATTACGCGGCCCATCGCACGATACTCCCCGAGGGCCGCGCGCTCCAAGTGCCGCTGCGTGATGGTCGAGCCTTCCGACGCCGCGAGGAACGCCCCCGCCAGCACCGCGTTACGGATATTCGACCCGGTCATGTCCGGGAACTCGTCTGCGAGGCCTTCGAAGTCCAGTGTCCCTGTCCGGGGCGCACCCGCTGGTAGCTGTTGCTCCCAGAGCACCACTCGCTCGGCGACGTCGGGCGGATAAAACACGATGTGCGCCGCAAGGCGTCGTCGGAGAGCGGGGTCGATGCTGGTGTCGAGGTTCGTCGTGAGGATCGAGATGCCGCCGAAGCTCTCGATCCGCTGCAACAGGTAGTTGACCTCGAGGTTCGCGTACCGATCGATCGCCGATTTGACCTCGGTCCGCTTGGCGAACAGCGAGTCGGCCTCATCGAAGAGCAGGAGTGCGTGTCCCGCATCGGCCGCGTCGAAGATCTTCGCGAGCTGCTTCTCGGTCTCGCCAACCCACTTCGAGACGACCTTGGAGAGATCCACCTGGTAGAGCTCGAGCTCGAGCTCGCGCGCGATCAGGCCGGCGACCATCGTCTTGCCGGTGCCGGGTGGACCACTGAACAGCCCCGCGGTGCCGAGGCCACGCGGGAGCTTCGAGCTGAAGCCCCACTGCTCGAGTACGAGGTGACCATGGCGTACCCTGGCGACGAGAGCGGTGATCTGATCGATCGTGTCGGGGCTGAGGACGAGGTCGTCCCAGCTCTGCTTCACCTCCACGCGTTGGGCGAGTGCCCCGAGTCGCTCGGCGATGCCGTTGCGCACGCCCTGCACGAGATCGCGAGTGGTGAGCGGCGCGCCGTTCGAGAGCAGCCGCGCCGAGCTCGTGGCTCGCCGGATCCCGCCTGCGCCGAGCCGGTACCGGACGGCCACGAGCTCGAGATCAACCTCCGACGTGTCGCCGATCATCCGCTGCCACAGCTCGGCGCGCGCTGTGATGCCAGGCACCGGCATCGTCACTCGGAGCACGCGGCGCTCGGTCCCAAGGTCGAGCCCTGCCACCGACGAGGTCAAGATGACGCTGATCGGCGTCTCGTCGAGGAGCCTCCCGAGCACGCGCAGCCGGCCGCTGCCATCGGCTTCATGCGACGCGAGGTCGTCGATTTGCGCCACGAGAGGCATCGCATCGTCGAGTAGGCACTCGCGTCGCAGCGCGATGAAGGACCGCTCCAGATCCGCCGAGGCCGGCGACAGCCTGGTGACGTCCAGCTGGAGGACGCGGCGCCCCGTCGTCAGCGCCGCCACGGTGGCAGCGGTGCGCTTGCCGACATCTACCGGTCCCTCGATCACCAGCAGCACCGGCTCGTCCGCAGCCAGCGCCTGGATGATCTGCTTCAGGGAGTCGAGCTGGGCCTCATCGAAGTACGGCTCTTGCTCGACGCGGATCATGCCGCCTGCGCGCAGCACCGTCTCGTCGATGGTGTCCTCGCCCGCGAGGTAGCTCGCGACCCGCATAGGTACCCGGAACGGGCGCGCGGCCGGGACGGTGTCGGGCGTCGTCTCGAGGAGACCGTAGCGAAGCAATGGATGCAACGGCGTGAGCGCGAGCATCAGCGCTCGCGAGGCGGCGTGATCGAGCCCCGTGATGATCGCATGCAGCGCGATCGAGATCCCCTGGCGCGCCTCGCCACCAGCGAGCTCGCGGATATGCGGGCTCAGCGCCGGATCCATTGTGGCCGCCACTGCCGACCACAGCAGATCGAGCTCCGCGGAGGACAGCCGCAACAGCGACGCGAGCCGGAAATCGCGGAGCGCCTCGCCCGCTTGCTGCCGCAGCTGCGTCAGCGTCTCCTCGAGGCGGAGCAGTTCAGCGCGCGTCTGTTCGGCCTCGGTGTGCGCTCCATCGCGGCGATGACGGGTGGCGATCGCGCGCAACCGCACGCGGTCAAGCTGGAGGCCATAAACCTCGAGCGCGGTCGGATCGCTCATGCCGCTTTCACCGTAGGTTGCCGATGCTGCGGAAACCAGCCGACGGCAGAGCGCCTCGTCTGCATCACGTGACAGCAGGGCAGCCCGCGGCGATGCCGCGCCACTGACCACATCGTTGTAGCTGATCTCATCGTGCCGCCCCTCTTGTGGGTGCTCTGAGTTATGAGTCTCGCGAACGCCTCGAGCAGCGCGTCAGTGCAGCTCGTCGGCGCCGACGTCGCGCGCCGCGCCGCTCGGCCGCGGCTCGCCGTCGTAGTCGGTCAGTGCGGTCGATGCGGGCGTCGCCTGGTCGATCGCGATGCTGCCCACCGTGATGTGGTAGTCGAACGGCGCGACGTCGGGGCTCTTGAACTTGAGAGCGGCTGCGTCGCCCATGATGATGGACCCAGGGTGGGTGCAGGCTGGATTGCCGTCGGTGTTGGCTGTGTTCCGGACGATGATGTTGTTCGCGAACGCACCGGACGTAGTCACATCGGAGATACATCCGATGCCTGTGGTGTTGTCGACGATCGTGTTGAGCTCGACGACGTTCCCGGGCGACGAGGGATAGATCTCGATTCCAACCCCACCATTTCGGAACACGAAGCAATTCCTGATCGCGTACAGGCCTGCGTCGAGGAACATGCCGCCGCTGGTGTTGCCCGTGATCACCGACCGACTAACCGTTCCCTTGCAATCCACAGCCGAGATGGCTTGTCGATTCTCGCGAAACTCCGTCCGTGTTGCTTCGAACGTGCAGCCGTGGGACGCGAGCCCAGCTCCCGCGTTGCGCTGGATCTGCATGTCCACGAGGCGCAGCGTGCCGAGACTTCCCATGGCGCACTCGATGCCATGTCCAGGTTGCGTGTTGATGCCTGACGTCGCCCCCGAGATCTCGAGGTTCTCGAACGTGACCTCGGCCCCCGTGCCACTCCTGACGACAGGCCCGGTCAGGGTGTTGGTCATCGCAAACGGGTGTGCTACCCACGCAATCCGTCGCCGCCACCCGACAGCTGACACACGCCCCAGACTCGCAGAATTCCTCTGCGGTGCTTTGACCGAAACCGGGACACTGGTCATTCGTCGAGCACGACTCCTGGCATGTGGTGCCATCGCAGTACGCCGCCGTGAGATCGCACTGCGCCGAGACCTCGCAGTCGAGCTCGACGCACTGATTGCCGCGGCACAGCCGGCCGTCCTCGCAGTCGGTGCCGTTGGGGATACCGGAGGCGGCACAGTCCACCTCATCGACGCAGCACACGCCCGGGTTTTTCTTGGTGCCGCACGCGGCCAGCGCGAGCGACACGAGGATGCAGAAGATGCGCATGGAGAACCCTTTCGACCGCCGACCCGAGAAGTTGCGGCGGACCCTAGAACATTCGGAGCCGAGCGCGCCAGCCCCGCGGTTGGCGAGCCAAGGAGTGCGCGTGTGCTACGGTCCCCTCATGTTGCCGGCCCTCATCGTGGGTGCGCTGACCGCCTGGTATCTCGGCCTGCAGGCCGGGATCATCGCGGCCATCGTCACCGCCGTTGCCA
>JALZOI010000666.1 GCA_030857245.1 Myxococcota bacterium | reverse complement strand
GCGTCGAGGCGCGCTGGAGCTGGCGCCCCGGCGCCACCCCCGCCGCGAGCGCGGGCGTGCAAGATGCGCTGGCCATCGCGCCCCGCGTGCGGCTGCTCGTCCGGGACGTCGATCCGTGGAAGCCAGCGATCACGCTCGGCGCGCTCGTGCGCTGGACCCGCGGTCGGTTCGCGATCGTCACCGATCCGTACCTCCAGCTCGGCCTCGCCAACCGCGACCGCGGCAACCGCGCGGCGCTCGTGCTGCCGGTGTGGTTCGCCGTCCAGCCGACGTGCCGATGGCAGCTCGCGCTGCACACCGGCGCCGACGGCGATCTCGCGGTGTGGCGCGATGGCTGGCACGTGCCGATCGCGTTCGCGGTCACCGCGCGACCGACGGCGCAGCTCGACGTCGGGGTCGAGGCCGGCTTCCCGCAGCTCCTCGGTCCGCAGAACGACTACAAGCAGCGCGCGCTGATCGTCACGCTCGGCTGGCGCTCGCGCTGAGCAGGCCGGCGTCGCCGGGCGGTGACAGCGCCGGCTCAGAGAGCGGGAGAGATTGGCCGCCAAGAGCGCCAAGAACGCCAGTGAAGGTTGAAGGACAGGGGCGCACCCACCGATCTCTTCTCTTCGGATCCTTGGCGTCCGTTGGCGGCCTTGGCGGCCAATCTCCGGGGTCTCAGGCCGAGGCGGCGGTGAGCGGCGACTGCTCGCGGGTCTGCAGGAACCGGAGCTGCGGGAAGTCCTGCTTCGCGCGGTTCATCTGCCACTCGTTGCGCGCGAGGAACACCGTCGCGCCCGAGTGATCCTCGGCGATGTTGTCGCGGTTGGCGTCGGCGAACTTCTTGATCAGCTTGGGATCATCGGAGTCGACCCAGCGTGCGACCTCGAACGACGTCGCCTCGAAGTGACAGGGCAGGTCGTACTCCGAGCGGATGCGATCGGCGAGCACGTCGAACTGCAGCGCGCCGACGACGCCGACCACGAAGTCGGAGCCGAGGAACATGCGGAACACCTGGGCGCCGCCCTCCTCGGCGATCTGCTCGAGGGCGCGGCCGAGGTGCTTCGCCTTCATCGGGTCGTCGGCGCGGACGCGGCGCAGGAACTCGGGCGCGAAGCTCGGGATGCCGGTGAAGTGCAGGCCCTCGCCCTCGGTGAGCGCATCGCCGATCCGCAGCGTCCCGTGGTTCGGGATGCCGATGATGTCGCCGGCCCAGGCTTCCTCGGCGAGCTCGCGCTCGTTGGCCTGGAACAGCATGGCGTTGTGGACGCCGAGCGTCTTGCCGGTGCGCGGCACGGTGAGCCGCATGCCGCGCGTGAAGTGGCCGGACGCGAGCCGCACGAACGCGATCCGATCGCGGTGCTTCGGATCCATGTTCGCCTGGATCTTGAAGACGAAGCCCGAGACCTTGGGCTCGGTGGGCGACACCGAGCGCTCGCGCGCCGGCTGATCGCGCGGCGGCGGGGCGAGCCGTGCGACGCCGGCGAGCAGCTCGCGGACGCCGAAGTTGTTGACCGCGCTGCCGAAGAACACCGGCGTCTGGTGGCCCTCGCGGTACATCTCGAGATCGAACGCCGGGCACAGCCCGCGCACCATCCCGACGTCCTCGCGGAGCTTCGCGACGGCGGTGTCGGGCAGCAGCTCGTCGAGCTTCGGATCGTCGAGGCCGGCGACCGTGATGCCCTCCTGCATGTACTCGCCGCGGCTGCGCTCCATCAGGATCAGCTGGTCGGCGAACAGGTCGTAGCAGCCGCGGAACTCGCGCCCCATGCCGATCGGCCAGCTCGCGGGCGTGACCTCGAGCTGGAGATCGCGGGCGACCTCGTCGAGCAGCTCGAACGGATCGCGGCCCTCGCGGTCCATCTTGTTGATGAACGTGACGATCGGGACGTTGCGCAGCCGGCAGACCTCGAACAGCTTGCGGGTCTGGGTCTCGATGCCCTTCGCGGCGTCGATCACCATCACCGCCGAGTCGACCGCGGTCAGCGTGCGGTAGGTGTCCTCGGAGAAGTCCTCGTGGCCCGGGGTGTCGAGCAGGTTGAACGTGCAGCCGGCGTAGTCGAACGTCATCACCGACGTCGTCACCGAGATGCCGCGCTCGCGCTCGACCTTCATCCAGTCGCTGCGGGCGCGCCGCCGATCGCCGCGCGCCTTGACGGCACCCGCGAGCTGGATCGCGCCGCCGAACAGCAGCAGCTTCTCGGTCAGCGTGGTCTTGCCGGCATCCGGGTGCGCGATGATCGCGAAGGTACGGCGCTTCGCGATGTCCGCTGGGAGCTCGGTCGACGACATGACGGCGCAATCTACGGAACGCGCCCCGAACACGCAACCCGCTTCAGCCGAGGTGCAGCCCGCAGTCCGAGCACGCGCCGTCGACCAGCGGCGCCGCCGTCCCGCAGGCCGGGCAGGGCGGCTCGTCCCCGATCATCTCCGCCTGGACGGGTGCGAGCCCCTCCATGGCGAGCCGGTCCCGCCAGTCGTCATGCATCAGCCGGCCGAGCTCCTCGAGATCTTCCTCCTGGACCAGGAGGTGGGTCTTGGTCCCTCAACCCTTGCCGGCGGCGGGTGGGCACCCGACGAGCGCCGGGATGCCGGCGGCGAGGCAGCGCTCGCGCAGCGCCTTCATATCGGCCATCGAGCCGGCCATCGCGGGTACGAGGGGCAGGCCGTCGAGCAACTCTTCGGCGGTGTGAGCGTCCATCTCCGTCTCTCGTAGCATCTGTCTCGCCGCGGACCCAAGCGGGAAGATCGCTGGGGCTTCGCGGACCCATCGCATGGGGCTAAGTCCGCGACCTTTCAGGTCGGATCCATGGCCGCTCAATTGCTGTCATTCGCCTCGTCCCCGAGCGATGATGGCCCCGCGATCCAGAGGTTTGGGGGAGATCGCCAGCAACGAACGGGCACGGACGGTGTTCGGTCGGTGTAATGTTCGACCAACTTTTTTTGACGGAGAGAAAATGCAGAATCTCAAGTTCGGTGTGCTCGTGTGCGGTCTCCTGGGTCTTGTCGGTTGCTTCCTGCCGCTCGTGAGCGCCGAGGGCATGTCCATCAGCCTCTTCGACATGCGCAAGTTCGATGCGGGTAACACCTTCATCATCATGGGCGGCTTCGCGGCCGCTCTCGCGATGGGCGCCATGGGTGCGGCGAGGGGGATGGCGCGCTGGCAGTCGATCGTCGCGATCGTCGGCTTTGCCCTCATCGTCATCAAGATGCGCTCTGGCTTCCTCGACCTGATTACCAAGGGTGCGATCGGCGCGAAGCTGATCGGCATCGCGGCGATCGTCGGCCTCGTGTTCGCGATCCTCACGGCCGTGAAGCCCGAGCCCGCGCGCAGCTAACCACTCTCGAGCAGTAGTCAAAGCCTCGCAGCGTGCGGGGCTTTGTCCGTTTCGGCGTTCGGCGGGATCAGGAGGACGCGGCCGGGTCGCGGGCCGCCTGGAGCTCCGCGGTGCGGGAGCCCGGCCGGCGCAGGAGCTCGTCGAGCACGGTCTCGATCGGGCGGCGCTCGACGGCGACGGGAGGCTCGAGCGAGAGCAGCAGCCACATGCGGTCGCGGATGTCGACGGGCAGGACGTTCTCGAGGTACTCGAGCGCGACGCCGCGCAGCGAGGGATCCTCGCTGTGCAGGCTGTGGAACGCGGTCCGGATCGGCTCGGCGGGGAGCGCGAGGGCGAGCAGCGTGCCGAGGTGCGAGGTCGTGCGCGTGACCGCGCTCGGGCCATCGTGGCGCGCCGCCCGCTCGGCGTCGGCGGTCGCGGTGTCGAGGGCGCGCCACACCGAGGCATCGACGGCGAGCTCGCGGCGGACGCCATCGAAGACCGCGGCGAGATCGAACTCGAGCTCCGGGTGGTGCTCGTGCAGGCGCGCGAGCGCCTCGGCGACGTGGAACCGGATCTCGAACTCGGGATCCGAGAGCGAGTTCGTGAGCGCGAGGCGCGCGAGCTCGGCCCGCGTGCGTCCGTCCTCGGTGCGCGGCTGGTGGATCACGGCCTCGGCGATCACCATCGGCAGCTGCGAGCGGACGGTCACCGAGAGCTGCGGATCGCGGACCGCATCGGCGAGCTGGCCGAGGCAGGCCGGCGCGACCGCGCGCAACGCCTCGCGCGCCATGTCGGCGACGCCCTCGTGGCCGAGCAGCGGGATCGTGTGCGCGACGCCGGCGGGCGAGAGCAGGCTCTCCCGGAGCGCCTGCTGGATCCGCCAGGTCTCGCCGGAGGTCAGCTCCGCGAGCCGGCGCAGCGACGGATCGAGCGCGCCCCGCTCGGG
>JALZOI010000117.1 GCA_030857245.1 Myxococcota bacterium | reverse complement strand
CGGTCGCGCATACGCACGGCGCCGCCTTCGATCGCGGCGCGCTCGCCGCCAGGTGGTCGCGCACGGACGGCTCCCGCGTCGTCGGCGGCACCGGCGGCACGATCGACGTCGAGCTCGCGCGCGCCACCCAGGCCTGGTACCCGGTCGAGCGCACGCTCGTCGCGGCCTGGGTCGTCGAGGCGTACACGAGCCGCACCGGCAGCACGAACGGCGAGGCGTATCGCACCGTCCTGGCGGCCGACGGGGGCCGCGTGCTCGAGCATCGCAGCCTCGTCTCCGACGCCGCCTACAACTACCGCGTGTTCGCGGAGACCACCGGCGATCTGCGCCCCCTCGATGGGCCGATCGCCAACTCGACGCCCCACCCCGCTGGCACGCCGAACGGCTCGTACCCCGCGTACGTCGCGCCGGCGCTGGTCACCGTGGACGGCCTCAACCACCCGGCGAGCGGCGGCACGGATCCGTGGCTCCCGAATGGCCGCACCGAGACCCAGGGCAACAACGTCGAGGCCTACGCCGACTTCAACGCGCCGTCCGGGCTGTCGTTCGGTGACTTCCGCGCGACGACGACCGCCGCCCGCACCTTCGATCGCGTCTACGACACCGGCGCCGGCCCGCTCGTCTCGCAGGACCAGCAGATGGCGGCGATCACGTCGCTGTTCTACTCGATCAACTGGCTGCACGACTTCTGGTACGACGCCGGCTTCACCGAGGCGGCGAACAACGCGCAGGACAACAACTACGGCCGCGGCGGTCAGGATCGCGACGCGATCCTCGCCGAGGCGCAGGACAACGCCCTCGGCGGCTCGCGCAACAACGCGAACATGTCGACGCCCGGCGACGGCCTGCCGCCGCGCATGCAGGTGTTCGTGTGGAGCGGCAAGGAAGACCTCGGCCTCACGCTCACCCCGTCGGGGCGCACGCCCGCCGTCGGGTCGGCGAGCTTCGGCCCGGCGAGCTTCAACGTCACCGCCGCGGTCGCGCTCGCCGACGATGGTACGGGCCCGAGCTCGAGCGATGCCTGCACCGCGCTGACGACGAACGTCACCGGCCAGATCGTGCTCGTCGATCGCGGCAACTGCACCTTCAAGACGAAGGCGCTGCAGGTCCAGAACGCCGGCGGCATCGCCATGGTGCTCGCGAACAACGCGGCCAGCACCACCCCGCCCGGCATGGGCGAGGACGCCACGATCACGACGCCGATCACGATCGGCGCGCTCTCCGTGACGATGGACGAGGGCGCCGCGATCAAGGCCGAGCTCACCGCGGGTGCCGTCACCGCGACCGCGCGTCGCCAGCGCGATCCCGATGTCGACGGTGCGAACGACGCGACGCTCGTCGCGCACGAGTTCGGCCACTACCTCCACCACCGGCTCAGCGACTGCGGCACGACGTGGTGCCGCGCCCTCAGCGAAGGCTGGGGCGACTTCCTCGCGCTCATGCTGATCGCGCGCGAGGGTGATGACCTCACCGGCGCGTTCCCCTTCAGCGTGTACACGACCCGCACGTTCTCCGCGGACCCGGCGTACTTCGGGATTCGCCGCGCGCCGTACAGCACCAACCCGGCGATCAACTCGCTGTCGTTCCGCCACATGGCGGACGGCGAGGCGTTGCCGACGACGCACCCGTTCCTGCCGTTCGGCAACAACGCCGAGGTCCACAACGCCGGTGAGGTCTGGGCGGCCGCGCTGTGGGAGGGCTACGTCGCTCTCCAGCAGGCGGGCTCCTCGTTCGATGAGGTCCGCGCGAAGATGGCGAAGTACGTGGTGTCGGGCCTGCTGATGATGCCGGCCGACGTCACGCCGACGGAGGCGCGTGACTCGATCCTCGCGGCGGTGTTCGCGGCGAGCCCCGCCGATCACGACGTCCTCGCGGCCGCCTTCGCGCGCCGCGGCTTCGGCAGCTGCGCCGTCGCCCCGGGTCGCGGCAGCTCTGACTTCGTCGGCATCGTCGAGAGCACCGTGGTGGCAGGTCGCGTGCGCACCGGCGCCGAGACCGTCGTGTCGACCAGCTCGTGCGACGACGACGGCGTCCTCGATGTCGGCGAGACCGTGCGCGTGTCGTTCCCTGTCACCAACCAGGGCCACCTCGCGCTGACGGACGTCACCGCCACGCTCGCGTCGACCACGCCCGGCGTCACCGTGACGTCGGCGCCGACCATGATCGCCAGCATCCCCCCGTACGGCTCGGTCATGATCGAGGCCGACGTCGAGCTGACGGGCGAGGCCGTGGCCCCGGTCGCCGGCGAGCTCACGCTGTCGATCGCGGCGACCGGTGGTTGCACCGACGTCACGACCGTGCCGCTCGCGCTCCGGCTCAACGTCGATGACGTCGCCGAGGCCGCGGCCACCGACACCTTCGACGCAGGGACGTCGGTGTGGACGACCGAGGCGGCCGAGACCACCGCGTGGCGCCACCTCCGCGAGAGCGCGCTCGACGGCATCTGGCACGGCAGCGATCTGGCCAGCCGCTCGGATTCGAGCCTGATCTCGCCGGTCGTCACCGTCGGCACGGAGCCGCTGTCGATCCAGCTCACCCATCGGTGGGAGTTCGAGGTCGATGGCGCCGACGTGTTCGATGGCGGCGTCATCGAGTACTCGACGGACCTGGGCGCCACGTGGCTGGACATCGCGTCCATCGCGGCGCCCGGCTACACCGGCACCCTGCCGGCCGGCAACGCGATCGGCGCTCGGATGGCGTTCACGGGCAAGAACCCGGCGCACCCGCTGACGGACACGTTGACGCTCGATCTCGGCACGCAGCTCGCGGGCGCGCAGCTCCAGCTCCGGTTCCGGATCGGCACGGATGCCGCCGTCGGCGCGCCGGGCTGGGAGATCGACGACGTCGTGATGACCGGCATCGTCGGCACGCCGTTCCCGAGCCAGGTCGCGGACGCCGCGTCGTGTGACGGCGAGCCCCCGCCGCCCGACGACGAGGACGGCGGCTGCTGCGATGCCGGCCCGGTCAGCAGCAGCAACGCTCTCGTCAGCTTGCTCGTCCTCGGCCTCGTGCTGCGACGCCGGAGCCGCCGCGGCCGCTAGCCTGGCCGATCGGGGCCGGTAGCGGGACCGCTCGGGACCGCTCGGGGCCGCTCGGAGCCTCTCGGAGCCGCTCGGAGCCCCGCCCGGAGCCGCTAGTCGCGGCTCACCGGGTCACCGTCCTGTCGGACGCCGTGCACGGATGACACCTCGGCCGAAAGTGCCAAGGTCTGGCCATGGCGTTCCATGTTCAGATCGGTGATCAGCTGTTCCTCGAGGAAGGCGGTGAGGAGATCGGGGCGGTGCGCAAGGTCGCCCCCGACCACCTCGTCGTCTATGTGGAAGCCGCGGGCGACTTCGTCGTCCCCGGTGCCTGGGTCCGAGCGGCGCACGACGGCAAGGTCGTGCTCGATCCGACCAAGGTCGACACCGCGTTCCTCGCGGCCGCGAATAGCGCCCACGAGAGCGAGACCGACCGCGATCACGCAGGCCTGTAAGGCTCCGTCGCGCGTCGGGCCACCCGGCCCGCAGCTCACGCCAGATCGAAGACGAGGACCTCGGCGCGGTCGATCCCCTCGACCGTGACGGTGGCCTCGTCGCTGAGAGCCAGCCCATCGCCCGCGACGAGCTCGTGCCCGTTGACGCGGACGCGTCCGCTGGCGACCTGCACCCAGGCGTGGCGGCCCTTCGCGATCGGCAGCTCGGCCTGGTGCGCGCGATCGAAGATCCCCGCGTAGAGCGCCACGTCGCTGTGAAGCGTCACGCTGCCATCACGACCGTCCCACGACGCGACGAGTCGCAGCCGTCCCGCCTTGTCCTCCGCCGTGAACCGCTTCTGCTCGTAGCTCGGCGCGATGCCACGCTCCGCCGGCACGATCCAGATCTGCAGGAAGTGCACGCGATCCGTCTTCGAGGCGTTGAGCTCGCTGTGCGCCACGCCGGTGCCCGCGCTCATCCGCTGGACGTCGCCGGGCTCGATCACCGAGCCGGTGCCCATCGAGTCCTGGTGCGCGAGCGCGCCCTCGAGGACGTACGAGATGATCTCCATGTCGCGATGGTGATGCGCGCCGAACCCGCGCCCGGCGGCGACCACGTCATCGTTGATGACACGGAGCGCCCGGAAGCCCATGTGCTGGGGGTCGTGGTAGTCGGCGAACGAGAACGTGTGGTGGGAGTCGAGCCAGCCGTGGTCGGCGTGCCCGCGGTCCGCTGCCTTGCGTACCTTGATCATGGCGCTATCTCCTGACGCGACAGCATGGCCACGGCGGGCCCGCGCCGAAACCGGCCCGCATGGACCAGTCTGTTGCGTCAGTGCACGCGCTGCTGGGCCACGAACGACGCAAAGCCCGTCACGTACTTGTCGAGCTGGCCGCGGAAGTACTCGTCCTTCATCGCCCCCGCCTCGTCGAAGACCTTGCTCGCCTCGGCGACCTGGAGACGTCCGCCGAACCACGCGAGCGTGCCGAGCATGCGCAGCACCGGCAGCCACGCCGCCTGGGCCATCCCGGTGCCGCCGCGACCGGCGCTCGCGCCGATCACGCCATACGGCTTGTTACCGAAGACCTTCCCGATGTCGGCGGGCGGTCGCGAGAGCCAGTCGATCGCATTCTTGAACACGCCGGGGATCGAGTTGTTGTACTCGGGCGAGACCAGCAGCACGCCATCGGCGGCGATGATCCGATCCTTGAGTGCGGTGACCGCGGCGGGGATCCCCGATGCGGCCTCGAGGTCAGCGTCGTAGAGCGGGATCTCGCGGATCGATGCGATCTCGATCGTGGTGCCGGTCGGCGCGGCCTTGACCGCCGCGTGGAGCAGCAGCGTGTTGTAGGACCCGCGGCGCAGGCTGCCCGAGATGCCGATGATGGTCGTCACGAGCCGCTCGACTTCTGGATCGCGTCCGTCACGCGCTCGCCTGGATCGCTCGAGGGAACTGAATGGCCGGTGGTCACGGATCGACCATACGGGGTCCCGCCGCCCGCGCACACACGCGGATCGAAGAATCCTGGCGCGTACGGGTGCGCCGCGGCCGCGCGGTTCGTCGGCGGCGTGCGCCCGGCGAGGGGACGCTCACGATCGGGGGGACGCTGGCTTGACGTCGCCGTGCGCCAGTAGAACAACAGTGCCTCATGGGTGCAGCGTCCTTCCGCTGCAGGCACACGCACGGGTCGGGCCGCCCGCGCACTCCGAGTCACTGCATGGATTCCCCCGTACCCGATCGTCCGTCGTCGCCGCCCGAGACCTGGAAGTCGGCCGAGCGCGCGATGCGCGTGCTCGCCTCGCCGGTGCAGCGCGTCCTCAAGATCGAGGCAGCCAGCGGCCTGATCCTGCTCGGCGTGACGATCGTGGCGCTGGTGTGGGCGAACGTCTCGGCCGCCTCGTACGAGGGGCTGTGGCACACGCCGATCGGGATCCGGTTCGGCGGTTCGGACTTCACGCAGTCGCTCCACTTCTGGATCAACGACGCGCTGATGACGATCTTCTTCCTCGTCGTCGGCCTCGAGATCCGCCGCGAGATCTTCGAGGGCGAGCTCGCCACGTTCAAGCAGGCGACGCTGCCGCTCGCGGCGGCGCTCGGCGGCATGCTGGTCCCGGCCGGCATCTTCGTGCTGCTCAACTACGGCCGTGCCGGCGCGGCGGGCTGGGCGATCCCGATGGCGACCGACATCGCGTTCGCCGTCGGCATCCTCACGCTGCTGGGCTCGCGGGTGCCGGCGCCGCTCCGCGTGCTGCTGCTCGCGCTCGCGGTGATCGATGACATCGGCGCGATCGTCGTGATCGGCGTGTTCTACAGCGCCGGCATCCAGGTCGAGGGCTTCCTGATCGCCGGCGCCGGCATCGCGGGCGTGCTCGCCCTGCGCGCGGTCGGGGTGCGTGCGCCGCTGCTCTACCTCGTCCCCGGCGTCGCCGTCTGGGCCGGCCTGCTGATCGCCGGCATCCACCCGACGCTCGCCGGCGTGATCCTCGGCCTGCTGACGCCGGTCCGCGCCTGGTTCGGCCCGTCGGGCTTCGCCGAGACCACGCAGGCCCACCTCGCGAAGGTCGGCGCCGACGATCGCCATGCGCTGCTGCTGCGGCTCGACGCGATCAACCTGGCGCGCCGCGAGGCGGTGTCACCGACCGAGCGGCTGATCCACGCGCTGCATCCCTACGTCGCCTTCGGCATCATGCCGCTGTTCGCGCTCGCGAACGCCGGCGTCGTGCTCGGCGGCGCGGACCTCCGTGGCGATGCACTCTGGCTGTTCATCGGCGTGATCGCGGGCCTCGTGGTTGGCAAGACGCTCGGGATCACGGTCGCGACGATCGGCACCAGCGCGCTCGGCATCGCCTCGCGCTCGGCCGACATGTCCACCCGCGGCGTCCTGCTCGTCGGCATGACGGGCGGCATCGGCTTCACGATGTCGCTGTTCATCGCGCAGCTCGCGTTCCCCGCCGGTCACCCTCTGCTCGACACCGCGAAGCTCGCCATCCTCGTGGGCTCGGGTGCGGCGATGGCGCTCGGCCTGCTATTCGGCCTGACGTTCCGCAAGCGCTGAGCGTTCGGGACCCGGCGGGAGGCCGAGCGGCGGCTCGACCTCGAGGACGCGCGTCGCCTGCAGCGTGCGCAGCATCGCGGGCAGCGCGACGCCATCGGTGACGAGCGGCCAGTGTCGGATGTCGGAGCGGATGTAGAGGATGCGCGCGGCGCGGAGCTCGTCGGTGATCTCGCGCGGAAACCCATCGATGGTGACGGTGCTCGGCAGCGTGCGGTGCAGCCGATCCGACCACCGGATGGTGTCGATGCTGACGTTGATCAGCCGGCGCTTGGGCCCGGCCGCGACCCACTTGCGGTAGGGCCAGACGTCGACGTATGCGGCGTCGAGCAGGACGACGGTGTCGAGCCGCGCGTCGCCCAGCCACTGGATGATCGTGCGGTACGCACCGGAGTGCCCGATCGCAGCGAGCCGCCCTGCAGGGAGCGGCAGGTCGAGCTCGGTCTTGATCGTGCGGAGCAGCGCCGCCGGCGAGCTCCACGCGATCGCATCACGCTTGCCCGTCGGGGCTGCCGGAACGACGAACAGCGCGTTGACGCCCGACAGCGCGAACTGCTCGGGCAGCCGGTGCGCGCGCCACACGGTGTCCGCGTCCGCGTGATAGCCGTGCACGTAGACGACGGTGGTCGCCGTCGCCGCGTCGTAGCCCTCCGGTGCCCAGACGTGCACCGGGCCCCGCGGCGTCTCGAGCCGCCAGTGCCGGCCGCGCGCCACCAGCGCCTGGAGCTCCGCGGCCGCAGGATCGGGCGGCAGCGTGACCTGGGCCGGCTCCAGCATCGGCGGCATCAGCTCGTAGGCACTCTCGAGCGTCGGCCCTTGCTCCGAGCGCGCGGCCTGGACGTCGTCGGCGGCGTCCGGCCGCGCAAGATCACCCGCCGAGCCGATCAGCACCCACGCGAACGCTGCCCCGAGGAGGAGATCGAAGACCGGGTCGGACCTACGGCTGAACGACGGCCGCATGAATCCATGATGACAGAGCGGGCCGGCGCAACGAAGCAAACTCGGCGCGAGCAGGACCGTGCGCCGGTGACGCCCGTCGCCTACATCGTCACCTGCCGCGTGCCTTAGTCCGGGCGCGCGATCTCGGCGACGAGCGCCTCGAGCATCCGGGCCGCGGCCTGGACCGTCGAGGCATCGGCGCGCGCCAGGGCGCGTCGGACCGCCGCCTCGACGGTGCCCTTGCGCTCCCGGTCGATGCGCCGGCCGGCGGCCGTGAGCTCGAAGCGCGTCCGCCGCCGGTCAGTGCTGTCGATCTCGCGCACGATCATCCCCTGCTTCTCGAGGCGGGCGAGGATCCCGGTCAGCGTGCTCGGATGGATCCCGAGCATCGCCGCGATGTCCCGCGCCGCACTTCCAGGCGTCTGCCCGAGCATCCGGACGACGAGCCGCTGCGGACCGGTGACGCCGAGGGTGCGCGCCATCCGCTTCGATCGGACTTCGAGTGCGTGGGTCAGCGCCCAGAGCCGCTGCATGAACTGCAGCGTCTCGCCTTGAGGTTGCACGGGATCGATCTGGCGGCGTGGCACGTCCCTCACGATAGCGCGTGGGGCGGAGAACGTTGGTGCTCCGATGATTATTTAACGCGAGCACGCGCGGGGCATTCCGCCTCGCGCTGTCACCGCGTCACTCGGACCGCCGGTTCTTGTCGACGATCGCGAAGACGATCATCAGGAAGCCCACCAGCCGCGGCAGATACACGAGGTGCTTGTGCTCGCCGAAAGTCGGCACCAGGAGGCGCAGCCCCCAGCCGAGCATGAACACGAAGAACGCAGCTGCGAACCAGATGAAGAACCGGTCACCACTCAGCGTCCAGAACTTGAGGAACTTCAACCCGATCACGAAGCACCCGAGCGTGAGCGCCCCGTAGAGAAAGGGCGTGAGCTGCACGGCGGTCACGCGTCCTCCCAGACCAGCCCGATCACGAGGAGCACCACGGCGGCGAGGGCGGTGCCGGTGCGCACCAGCGAGAGATCGACTTCGGTCGGCACGACCAGCAGATCGACGACGAGCAGGATGTTGTTGAGCGCGAGCCCGACGAAGCACAGCGTGCTCCACATCAGCAGGCGGGTGCGCTGCTGGCGGTAGCTGCGGAACAGCAGGACCGCGCAGAACACGCTGGTCGCCGCGCACAGGAGGTAGACGACCTCAGCCATCGCCGTCCTTCTTCTTCTTGCGGAGGTTGAACGCGTCCGCGAAGCTGCGCGCCGCGAGACTCCGGATCCGGGCCATGGCGATGGTCGAGAGCAAGATGATCACTTCCTGGCGATCCTGCGCGTAGAGAGCGGCGCCCTCGCCGATCAGCTCGAGCTCGCGCGCCCCGGCGATGAGATGGAGCGTATCATCAGCCCTGAGGTCGACGAGGTCGACGCGCACGAGCTCGGTCGCGACGCGCTTCAGCACGTCCACGCCGACCTGGAGCTGGCGGGCCAGCTCGGCGAGCGCACCGGTCCGATCGGGCGCATCCCGCAGCACGAGCGCGAGCTCGAGCTTCTCGAAGGTATCGAGCTTGGTCTCGAGCAGGCGGCGGAGGCCCGGGCTGGGTGGACTGGCGGTCGGCACGGGCTCGAACAGGAGCGGATCACGCAAGCAGCGCACGCGGTCGCAGCTCCCAGGTGGGGCCTCATTGTCACCTCGCCTCCCGACTCGGCGCAAGCTGACATCGCGTGCACATTCGTATGTGCACCAAGGAGTCCCCGCCGCAGCGCGCTGCGGATCCCGCCCCTCTACCTCACGCCGTGCGTGATGCTAGGCTCACCCGCCATGGCCGAGCTCACGCTGTACGTCGGATCGAGTTGGACCTGCCCGTGGGCGTTCCACGCGATGGTCGCGCTCGAGGAGAAGGCCCTGCCCTACAAGCTCGAGGTGATCCCCTCGCCGATGACGCCCACCCACCGGGCGGATCTCCAGCAGCGCAGCGTGCTCGGTGGCCTCCCGGTCCTTGCCCACGGTGACCTCTGGCTGTCGGAGTCGCTGGCGATCTCCGAGTACCTCGCCGAGAGCTTCCCGACGCCGGCTTTTCCACGGCTGTTCCCGGCCCACCTCGGCGACCGTGGCCGCGCGCGCCAGATCATGTCCTTCTTGCGGACCAGCCTCGCCGCCCTCAAGGAGGACCGGCCGACGTCGAGCGTGTTCCAGCGTCCGACCATGAGGCCCCTCACCGAGGGGGGCCGCGCCGATGCCACCGAGCTGCTCCGCGTGGCCTCCGCGTTGATCAAGCCGGGCCAGACCACGCTGTTCGCAGCCTGGTGCATCGCCGACATCGACCTCGGGCTCGCGCTGATGCGCTTGATCGTGAACCAGGACGCGGTCCCCGATCACCTCATCAAATACGCGCTGGCCCAGTGGGATCGCCGGAGCGTGCGCCGGTACGTCGCGCACCTGCCGACGACCCGGTGAGCGCGTCCGCGGACTGCCGACATTCCCATTGACACAGTTCGACAACAATCGTACTGATGGCGGGTGGCCAGGACCGACGTAGACCGCCTCGCCCGGATGTTCCGGGCCCTGTCGAATCCCAACCGGCTGCGGCTGTTCATGAACTTGCTCGAAGAGAGCAAGCTCGATCTCGCCCGCGGCCGGGTCCACGACTGCTTCCTCGCGAAGCTGCTCGGTGGACTCGAGCTCGGCGCACCGACGGTCTCGCACCACGTGAAGGAGCTCGCCGACGCGGGCCTCATCCACACGCAGCGTGAAGGCAAGCAGCTGATCTGCTCGGTCGACCCCGAGGGGCTCGCCCAGCTCCGCGCCGCGCTCACGCTCCCGGGCCTGGCCGGCGTCGCCGGCTAGCTCGCTTTGCGCGCAGGCGGTCACGTGCCGCCGCGTGCTGTTCGCTCGTCTTCATGGTTCGATATTTCTTAAACTTTCACGGAGACTCCCATGACCCATCGCGACATCGTCATCGAGAAGTTCGGTCCCGCCTCCACCCTCCAGCTGCGCGAGATCGCGCCGCGCACGCCTGGTGATGACGAGGTCGCGATCGACGTCGCGTACTCCGGCATCAACTTCGCGGACATCCAGATGCGGCTCGGCTTCTACCCCGACGCCCCGAAGAAGCCGTTCGTGCCGGGCTACGAGGTCAGCGGCACGATCACGGCCCTCGGCAAGAACGTGCGTGACCTGAAGGTCGGAGATCCGGTCGCAGCCGGCACGTACTTCGGCGGCTACGCGTCGCAGGTCACGATCCCCGCGCGACAGGTGTTCTCGCTGCCGACCTCGATCGGCCTCGAGGCCGGCGCGGCCCTGCCCGTCAACTACTTCACCGCGCAGCTCGCGCTGTTCGAGATGGCGCGCGTCCGTCGCGGTGATCGCGTGCTGATCGAGTGCGCGACCGGCGGCGTCGGCGTGCTCGCGATCCAGATGGCGCTGCACGCCGGGGCGCAGGTGACGGGGCTCACCACGAGCCCGCACAAGAAGACCTTCATCGAGAGCCTCGGCGCCACCGCCTATACCCGCGAGGAGTTTCGCGCGGACCCGAGCCTCAACAACTATGACTTCGTCCTCAACGCGTCGGGCGGCGGCGAGATCCAGTGGCAGCGCGCGCGGCTCGGGTTGACCGGCCGCATGGTGTGCGTCGGGCTGTCGTCAGGCGTCAAGGACGGCAAGCGCAACTACCTGCGGATGGGCCTCGCGGCGCTGCGGATGCCGCGGATCAGCATCCTCAAGCTGTTCGATGCGAACACCGGCATCTACGCGCTCAACGCGCTCCACGTGCTCCGCGATCCCGTCTGGATCGAGCGGCTGACGAAGTCGATGACGGCCGTCGAGACGATGGGCCTGCGCCCGCACGTCGGCAAGGTGTTCGCGGCAGCCGACGTCGCCGGTGCGCACAGCTTCCTCGAGACCAAGCAGGCGACCGGCAAGGTCCTGCTCGCCTGGCACTGAGCTGCCGCTGCGCTCCGGTGCGCTCCGGTGCGCTCCGGGGCGCTCCGGTGCGCTCCGGTGCGCTAGAGGATGACCGGCGCGAGGGTCGTGACCGCGGCGCCCCACCAGCGCGGCCCGTTCGACTGCACGAGCGTGCCGATGCCGGTCGTCGGATCGATCGTGATGAACTGGCCGGCCTCGGTGAACCCGAAGACCTTGTCCTTCCAGTACGCGATGCCCCAGATGTCGGCGTAGCCGATCGTGCTACCGACCGCGGTCGCTGCAAACGACTGCGGTGCGAGCCGGACCAGCCGGTCGGCGCTGGGGCCGTTGTCGGCGGTCTGCAGCGTGCCGAAGCCGGCGACCGAGACCAGATCGCCGCTCGACGCGAAGTTTCCCATGTTGCCGATCTGCGTCGTCGCGCCGGTGGCGGGATCGACGCGGAACACCGCGCCATTCGAGTTGCGGGTCGCGACCAGCACGTCATCGCCGGTCTGCCCGAGCTGGTCGGCGGGGACGAAGGAGAGCCCGTTGAACGTCCCCGCGAGGTCGGACGACAGCCGGGTCGCGACGGCGGTCGCCGGGTCGATGCGATACACGCCGGTGAACGAGATCCCGATCAGCGTGCCCGCCTTGTCGATCGCGATGTCGGTGATCTGATCGCTGCCCGTCGAGAACTGGAAGTCGCCGACCATCGTGATCGCGAGGCTCTCGGGATCGACGCGATACAGCGTCGACGCCGTGTGCGCGTACACGAACGTCGTCACCGGCTGCGTGCCGTCGACGGGCGAGTCGCTGGCATCGGCACGGCCGACACCGCTATCGACGTCTCCCGGGGCGCGGCGGTTCTCGGGGCCGCACGCGGCAGCGAGCCCGAGCATGACGATGGCTGGCTTCCTCATCGCCGTGGACTATAGGCGCAAGTCGACGGCGCCATGGGCCCGAAGAGCAGCGGGGTCGCTAGTTGGTCGCGAGGCAGGTCTCGAGAGCGGGCGTCGGGGTCCAGCCGCAGGCGCCGCTCGGCTGGCGCTCGCAGGTCGCGTCGCCGTAGCACGCGTACTCCTCGCGCCACTCGCAGGTCGTGATCAGGCCTTCCTGATCCGAGCAGACCTGGCCCGAGCAACCACCGACGAAGCACTCGGCGGCCGCGACATCCGCGAGGCGGACGAACGCGTTGGTCGCCGTGCGGCCCTTGCCGGGGCGGCCGCTGATCTTGAAGCTGAAGCGGTCCCCCGCGATGATCAGCCCCGACGGCTCGAACATCTGGTGGCTGAGCTCGCCGATCTGCGCGTCGGTGAGGCCCGACGGCGCATAGTCGACGTCGGCGATGTTGGCGCCGCGCGACGTGTTGAGCGCGCGCTCGTTCATGCTCGGGCACGGCGCGGCGATGCAGCGGAGACCGTTGTCCTTGACCTTGACGAACACGCCGTCGGTCATGGCGCCGCTCTGCGCGGTCCACGCCTCGGTGACGATGAAGCGACCGAGCTCGCGGCCGACCTTCGCGGTGCCCACGGGGGCGAACCGGCCGCGGACGATCGCGGTGACACCCTCGGTGAGCGCGCCGGCGTACGCCGCATCGCGCAGCGTGGCCTGGGTCGCGATTGAGAGGCCCGCCTGCGAGAAGTCGAGCTCGGGCGTGTAGCAGGACGCCTGGTTGGCGCCATTGTGGCAGACCGTGGTGGTGCGGTTGAGGCGCTTGAGGAAGCTGCCGCCGCAGTACGGGGACGCGCAGCGGCGGACATCCGCCTTGAGCTGGAAGTACGTGTAGACGCCATCGGGCGCCGACGCGGCGTCGGCCTTGCCGTCGAGCGCCTCGTCGTCGGTGGTCTCACCGGCGAGCTCGTCGAGCTCACCTTCAGAGGCGCAGGCGGTGACCAGGGAGAGGGAGAGCAGCGGCAGGGCCGCGGCGATCATGAAACTACGCATTGTCAGGAGCTCCTAAGCGAACGAAGTCGTTGGTTGATGCAGTGCGCCAAAGCAAGCAGCAGGCCGAGGTCGACCGCCGATGCAGGTCCGTGCACGAGCTCGGGTTTTTCGCCACTCCGAGGGAGGTTGCGGTGGCGCATCGAGCTGCCGAGTGCGCCACCTTGGCGCGCCCCCGGCGATCGGACCTCGGCGCCTAGACGACGAGCCCGATGCCGTCGCCCGCGCCGTTCGCATCCACCCACGCGATCGGCATCGCGGGCGACAGCTGGCGCGCGATCCACGTCGCGCCATCGATGGCGATCACACCGGCGCTGCCACCGGTGATCCGCCGGAGCTCGTGCAGGCTCGCATCGACGGCGTCGCCGAGCGGCATGCCGGTCGCGGCGCGAGCGGCGATGGTGCGGGCGAGCGCGACGCGGAGGATCGCCTCGCCGTCGCCGGTCCCCGAGATCGCACACGCGGCGTCGGCCCACGTGCCGGCACCCGGGATCGGTGAGTCGCCGACCCGACCGGATCGCTTCGCGACGATGCCACCCG
>JALZOI010000665.1 GCA_030857245.1 Myxococcota bacterium | reverse complement strand
GTCGCGGGGACCGCCGCCAGCGGCCTGCGGCTCGGATTGCTGCCCGGCGTGGCGGTGCACTCGGAGCTCGATGACGCGACGTTCATGCTCGGCGCCCGCGTCGGCTGGGAGCTCGGCCTCGATCGCTGGGGCCTGACCCCCGGCGTCTCGCTGCTCTTCGCCCCGGAGACCGGCAACTATGGCGATGCCAGCATTGGCGCCGCCGCCACGATCCGCGCCGCGTACCGCGCCTCCACCGTCTCGCCGTTCATCGGGTTCGGCATGGGCGTGGACTTCGTGAGCGGTGACCCGTCGCTCGCCACCTTCATGACCGCGGGCCTCGATCTGCTCGTGCACCCGCGGTTCGCGCTCACCGCCGAGGGGCGTCTGCACCGCGGTTTCGGGGGGACGTACACCGATACGCACCGGTTCGCGTCCTTCGGCATGGGCGTCGAGCTCCGGCTGTGACCGGCGCGGTCGGGAGCGCGCCCTCGTCGATCCGGAGCCCGCGTTAGCGAGCCGAGCTCAGCCTCGCGCCCGCACCGCGGGGCGGCGGTGACGTCGCGGCGAGCTCCTCGGCCAGCGCGGCGAGCACGTCGTCGAGCTCGTCGGCGTCGGAACCCGACGCGGCGCGCGGCTTCGCGCCGACCGGGACGACGTCGCTGATGTCGAACGCTGTATCGAGGTCGCGCATGCGCAGACGACGAGCAACGCCGGTGCCAGCGCGAGTCGGTAGACCTCTGAGGCGATCACCACGCAGGAGCGCCTGATCCCTCGGCGCGATCGCGCGACCACCGACAGAACGCGCGTCACGTTCCGCCGCCCCGTGCGTGCACGGGCGCATCGAGCGGTGGGAACACGATCGATGGCGTCCGCGGCCGTGCGTTTGCTCATGCTATGCGTCGGAGATGGCCCCGCCTGACCGCAAGCACGCCGCCGACTATCCGCCCGAGGTCCTCGAGCTGTTCGACGGCTACGTCCACAACGCGGTGAGCCGGCGCGACTTCCTGACGCGCGCGGCGAAGTACGCGGTCGGCGGCGTGACAGCCCTGGCGATGCTCGACAGCCTGCAGCCCAACTTCGCGTGGGCCGAGCAGGTGAGCAAGACGGACGCGCGCCTCGACGTCGGGTACGTGACGTACGACTCACCGGCGGGCTCGGGCACCATGCGCGGCTACCTCGCGCGCCCGGCGAAGGCGGCGAAGGCGGCCCCGAAAGCAGCAGCGAAGGCAGCGAAGGCGGCCCGGTCCAAGCCGGTCTCCGCCCGGCTGCCGGGCGTGCTCGTGATCCACGAGAATCGCGGGCTCAATCCGTACATCGAGGACGTCGCCCGGCGGGTCGCGCTCGCGGGCTACGTGGCGTTCGCTCCCGATGCGCTGACGCCGCTCGGTGGCTATCCCGGCGACGAGGACAAGGCGCGCGAGCTGTTCAGCCAGCTCGATGCGGCCAAGCGCACCGAGGACATGGTCGCGGCCGCCGCGTACGTGAAGGCCCGGCCCGACGTGACGGCCAAGATCGGCGCCGTCGGGTTCTGCTTCGGCGGCGGGGTCTGCAACATGCTGGCATCGCGGTTGCCGTGGCTCGCCGCGGCGGCACCGTTCTATGGGCCGGGCGTCAGCGCCGACGAGGCGAAGCCGATCAAGGCGGCGCTCCAGCTGCACTTCGCCGCCACCGACGAGCGCGTCAACGCGGGCTGGCCGGCGTACGAGACCGCGCTCCAGGCGCACCGCGTCCGCCACGAAGCGTTCCACTACCCCGGCACGCAGCACGGGTTCCACAACGACACGACGCCGCGCTACGACGAGGCGGCCGCGAAGCTCGCCTGGTCCCGCACCCTGGCGCTGTTCGCCCGGCACCTGCGCTGAGGGCGCGGTAGATCTCGTGCATCCTGCGGGTACCGAACCCGACCCCCGGAGTGCATGACCGAGACCCTCTACCGGCGCCCGCTACCCGCTGACGCGACCGAGTTCTCCTCGCCGGCGGGGCGCCAGCTGTTCGCCGAGGCGCTCGCCGCGGGCGGGCTCGATGGTTACTTCCGGCTCGCCGAGCAGTTCCACACCCAGGCCGAGCCGGAGTTCTGCGGGCTCGGCTCGCTCGTGGTCGCGCTCAACGCGCTCGGGATCGACCCGGGGCGGCTGTGGAAAGGCCCGTGGCGCTGGTTCTCTGAGGAGCTCCTCGACTGCTGCGTGTCCCTCGATCAGGTGCGGCGGCGCGGGCTCGACCTCGACGAGGTCGCCTGCCTCGCACGGTGCAACGGCGCCGCCGTCGAGCTGGCGCGCGCGGAGACCAGCGACGCTGCGGCCTGGCGCGCGTCCCTGAGCGCCGCCGCGCGCGGGGAGGGCGTGGTCATCGCGTCCTACGATCGCGCGGGCGTCGACCAGACCGGCAGCGGTCACTTCTCGCCGATCGGCGGCTACCACGCGGCGCGCGATCTGGTGCTCGTCCTCGACGTGGCGCGGTTCAAGTATCCGCCGCACTGGATCTCGGCGGAGCGCCTCTGGCAGGCGATGCACGCGATCGATCCCGTGACCGGGCGATCGCGCGGCTGGCTCGCGCTGCACCGGCGGCCGCGCGGGATCTCGCTCGGGTACACGCTGCGGTGCGCGGGCGATGATCTCAAGGGGTTCGCGCGCCGGCTGTCGTCGGCGCTCGACGAGCTCGGGCCGGCGGCGCGCCTCGAGGAGCTGGCGGCGGCCTTGCTCCCCATCGCGGCCCATCTCACGGTGCGGGTGCCGACCAGCACGACGCACCAGCGGGCGATCGCGGCCGCGCGCGACGCCGTCCGCGGGCTCCCCGTGTTCGCGCGGATCGAGCACGCGGTCGGTGCCGACCGGGCGGAGGCCGTGACGCTGCTGCTGTTCGCCGTCGCCGATCGCCTGGCACCGTCACGCCGCGACGAGCTGACCGGCGGCCTCGCGGCGGCCGATGGCGACGAGCCGCTCGCGGCCGAGCTCGCGAACGTGCGTGCCCAGCTCGGCGCCCTGTGGACGATCACGGCGGAGACGGGCGCGCCTTCGGCGGGTGGTGTCGCCGCCAGCGCGAGCGCGCCGCTCCGCGTGCCCGGCGAGCACGTCACGTTCGTCGCCGGCGATCTCGCGGGCGAGACTGGCGTCGTCACGGCGGTCGCCGAGGGTCCCCATCAGCTCTACACGGTCGTGCTCGACGCCGATGGCACCGTCGTGCGGACCGCGGCGGACCGCCTGGTGGTCGTGCCAACGCCGTCGCGGTGACCGCCGCGCGACCGCGCGCTGCAGGGTGGCGGAGTGCCGACGTCGCTCCTCCTCAGGAGGTCGCGTGGACCGCCGCGATCTCCGCCCGCTCCTCGGCGGTCGGCAGCAGCGGATCGGGCGGATCCTGCTCGAGCAGCGGATGCGTGTCCTCGTCGACGTCCTTGCCTCGGCGCCTGGCCTTCGCGATGACGACCCCCGCGGCGTCGAGCAGCTCGGCGGCGGGTAGCAACGCGGCTTGCGCGAGCAGGCGGGCCTGGCGCACCGCGAGCTCCACGGTCGCGCCGGCGGTCGCGAGCTCGTCGCGGAGCGGGGCCGCCGCCTCGTCATCGAGCGGCGGCTCGACGAACACGTCGCGCCACGTCGCGATCGCGGCGCCGAGCGCCTTCACGGTCGGCATGACGGCGATGTAGGGCTCGCCCTTGAGCATCCGGCGCGCATAGCTCGACGTGAAGCGGCGCTCCAGCTCGGCGCAGAACCGCTCGAGCTCCGCGCGGCCGGACTTGCGGAGCGCAGGTACCTTGAGGTTGAGGAACAGGACCTCGATCAGCGGCGAGCGAGCGCCACCGACGAGCGTGATGGCGGCCTGCAGGCGCTCGACCTCGTCGGCGATCGCGGCCTGCAGGAGCTTGCCGCGCTCCCCCTTGACGCTCTCGAGCTCCGGCAGGCGCAGCGCGCGGTCGAGGAGCTTGCCGTGCGACTCGACCTGCGCGGCGGCGAGCCGCGCGACCGCCGCGGCGAGCCACGCCTTCTCGGCCTCCAGCGCCGGCAGCTGCGCGAGCGCCGTGGCGGCGGCCGCGAGCCGGGGGGCGAGCTGCTCCGCGTGGACCAGGAGCTCGAACGTCTCGACGAGCGTGCTTGCCATGCCGACCGCATACCACGGTGCTCCGACGGTGCTCCGACGAGGGCCACCGGCAGATCCCGGAGCCCCGGCTGGCTGGCGCGCAGCGAGCGTGGTGAGATGCGCGCATGCTGCGCGTCCTCGCTCTCTCGTCCTTGCTGCTCGCGTGCGGATCGTCATCGACCGCGCCGCCGGTCGCGCCGCCGCGG
>JALZOI010000116.1 GCA_030857245.1 Myxococcota bacterium | reverse complement strand
GCAGCGATCTCGATGGCGAGCTCGCCGCCCTGCGCGACGCGGCGGCCGCGCCGATCGAGATCTCCATCGAGGCCGCCTCGGCGGAGCTGGCGCGCCAGCTCGGCGGCGCGGCGGTGCGGCGAGAGCTCGGGGCGCGCTGGGCGACGCCGCCGGCGGTGATGACGGAGCAGGAGAGCGAGGCCGAGACCGCATCCGAGACCGAGACCGAGACCGAGACCGGATCCGGGTCCGAGACCGAGTCCGAGTCCGAGACCGAGACCGAGTCCGAGTCCGAGTCTGGATCCGAGACCGCGACCGGATCCGAAACCGGGGCCGACGCGATCGCCGACGCCGCTCGCGGCGCGATCGACGCCGCCGGCGGGCCGGTCGCGCCATCCGCGGAGCAGATCACGAGCGTCGGCGAGCCCGAGCTGCCGCGGCTCGGCGACGACGGCGACGATGCCGGACCCGCCGATGAGCGGCGGCGGTTCGCGCCGCAGACGGACGAGATCTTCACGCAGCCGTCGGGCCTCGCGCCGCTGATCGACGATGCCGCCGATCTGGCGGCCTTCGACACTGACGCCGTGCACGAGGTCGAGCCCGATCAGATCCGCGACGAGATCCACCAGCTCGGCGACGATGACTACGAGGAGGTCGAGCCCACGCACCTCGGCGGCTTGCCGGTGGACCCGCACGCGTTCGATGCGCACGCCTTGCCGACGATGCCCGCGGAGCTCGACGCGGATCCCGCACTCGCGGATCGGCTCGACGCGCACCTCGCCGAGGCGGAGGCGGAGACCGACGCGGACGATCTCGGGATCCCTGGAGCGAGTGCGAGCTTCGATCGGTTCGACGCCACGGCGTACGATGGGGCCGCGGATCTCGGCGATCGCGTCCCGGCCCCGGCCGACGACGACCTCGTGCCCGGCCGCGGGGCGCTGTCCTCCGAGCCGTGGCGCGACGCGGCGGTCGAGCCGCCGCTCCGGCTCGACGATGGCGCCGACATCGAGGAGATCGACGACTTCGAGATCCTGGCCGAGGCCGACGAGAGCGATGCGGATCTGCTCGCCTCGCCAGGCGCCAGCGAGCCCCGCGAGGTGATCGCCGAGCGCGACGCCGACCCCGACGCCGACCCCGACGCCGACCCCGACCTCGACGCGCCCGCCGCCCGGCCGAGCTTCATGGACTTCGCGTCGCGCCTCGATCTCGGCGACGAGAGCGACGTCCACGCCGCGGGCCCGCCCGCGTCGGACGAGCTCGCGCCCGAGCGGGGGGAGCTCGACCCGCGCACGCTGAGTGCGGGCCACGCGCTCGCCGCGTTCGAGGATCCCGAGTACCGCGACGTCGCGCGTTCGGGCTCGTCCGTGGAGATGCGCCGGCCGCCCAGCTTCGGGATCGATCCCGGCGAGAGCAGCTACACGTTCGCCACGCCGCCGCCGCCCTCCGACGACTTCGACGACCCCGACGCGGACTACCGCGCCGCCCCCGGGTTCCCACCGCTGGGCGCCTTCGATCAGAGCGACGTCATCTCGATCGCACCGCCGCGCGCCCGCGCCAGCGACGACGGCGAGGAGTTCGATCTCGAGACGGCGCTCGAGGCGCTCGACGTCGACCTCGACGATCTGTCGCTGCCACTGCGCGGTCGCCGAGACCGGCCGACCGGCCCTGCGCACGGGTATCCGGACGCTGATCCCGAGGAGCCGCCCACCGTCCGCCCGCGGTCCGGCGGCAACCGCGTGGTGTCCCCGGCGTTCGCACCGACTCAGCCGCTCGCGACGCAGCCGCGCGGTGGCCGCGTCATCGGCCTGGCGCGCCACACCGAATCGGGCCGCGTCGTGGCGGAGCCCCTCGACACCCGCACCCCGCCTCGAGCGCCGCGCGCGACGACCGAGGACGGCGTCCTGATCGACTTCGACGACGACGACGAGTGACTCAGATCCCGAGGCCGGGATGCGCGAGCGCGCGGATGATCGAGGCGCGATCGCCCGCATGCTGCTGCCACAGCGCGACCATGCGGTCGGCCTGCGTGACACCCGTGGTCGCGATCTCCTCGACGGGATCGAGCAGCGAGCGCGCCGCCGGGGCGACGCGGGCGAGCCCGTCCTGGGTGATCGCGACGAGCTCGCGCGCGAGCTCCCCGAGCGTGTGCGTGCCGGCGCGAGCGGCGAGGCCCTGCGTCGGGACGTCCTCCGCGAGCTGCTGGCGCTCGGCGAACGACAGCTTCGCGGTCAGAGCGGTCGCCGCGGTGCGCGCGCTCGCGTCGTAGAGCAGGCCTCGCATCATCGGCGCGAGTGCGCTGATCATGGGCAGCGAGCCGCAGTCGCAGCCGCGGACCTCGATGAACTTCTTGAGCCGACCCTCGGGGAACAGCGTCGACAGGTGCATCGCCCAGTCGGCGAGGGTGGCGCGCTCGCCCTCCCAGCCGTCGCGCATGTAGGTCCGGAACGTCAGGCCCGCGGGCACCGGCCGGTAGCCGTCGCGGTAGACGAAGTACATGGGCACGTCGAGGGCCCACTCCGTGTACGCGTGGAAGATGTCGTCGCGGTCGAACATGAACGGCAGCAGACCCGCCCGCTGGTTGTCGGTGTCGCGCCAGATCCAGGCGCGGTAGCTCTGGTAGCCGCTGACCCGGTCCTCGACGATCGGCGAGGCCGACCACAGCGCCGTCAGCATCGACGTCACCGAGTACAGGCAGCGGAGCTTCGACGCGGCATCGGCCTCGTCGGCGTAATCGAGGTTCGCCTGCACGGTCGCGGTGCGCAGCATCATGTCGAGCCCACGCGACCCGACACCGGGCATGTACGCCCGCATCACGTCGTAGCGCTGCTTCGGCATGATCGGGACGTCGTCACGACCGCCGAACGGGCGGAGACCGGTCGACAGCCAGGCGAGCCCGAGCTCGCGCGAGGCCTCGCCGAGCTCCGTCACGTACTGCGCGAGCTCGGTCACGAACGTCCGATCATCGTCGACCGGGCGCGAGGCGAGCTCGAACTGGCCGCCGGGCTCGATCGTCAGCTGCTCGTCGCCCCGGACCAGGGCGATGATGTGATCGCCTTCGCGGACCGGGGTGCCGCGATGCTGCGCGAACCTCTCGAGCAGGGCGCCGATCCCGCGCGGCCCTTCGTAGGTCGGCGGCGTACCGGCCTCGCTCGGTGGCGTCGTGTGGACGCCGACCAGCTCGTGCTCGGTGCCGATCCGCCAGGCCGACATCGGCTTGCCGGCCTCTGCAAAGTACGCGATGAGCTCGTCGTGCGAGCGGAGCGGGACGGCTTCCTTATCGTCGACCAGATGCACGAGGTTCCGGCACTCTAGGGGGTGATCTGCGGATCGTCAATGCGACGCGTCACGCAGCTCGGGCGTGGTAGCGTTCGGCAAGGATGCCTCTGGAAAACCTCCTCGACCGCAGCGACTTCGCCGCCAAGCGCGCGCGGCTGTTCGAGCTGCTTCGCACGCTCGCCTTCGCCGAGCGCGAGGTCGTGCTGTCTTCTGGTTTGAGGTCAAACTTCTACGTCGACTGCAAGCAAGTCAGCCTGCACCCCGAAGGTGCCGCGTTGATCGGGGCGCTGTTCCACGCCGTCATCGACGAGGTCGCCCCGAGCGCCGTCGCGGTCGGCGGGCTCACGCTCGGCGCTGACCCGCTCGCCACCGCGACCTCGCTGATCAGCTTCCAGCTCGGGCGTCCCCGCTCCGCCTTCCTCGTCCGCAAGGAGCCGAAGGGCCACGGCACGAACCAGTGGGTCGAGAGCGCGTCGCTCCCCGCGGGCGCGGAGGTGGTGATCCTCGAGGACGTGGTGACTACCGGCGCCGCGACGCTCAAGGCGATCGAGCGCGCTCGGCTCGCCGGCCTCGTCGTGATCCACGCGGTCGCCCTCGTCGATCGACTCGAGGGTGGTCGGGAGGCGGTCGTCCAGGAAGCTCCCCTCACCACGCTGTTCACGCGGCGTGACTTCCTGGCGGATCGCGCATGAAGTCGACGCTCGCGCTCGGGCTGATCCTCGCCGTGGCGGGCGGGTGTGGCGGCGTCGATCCGCCGGTGCGCCTCACCGACGAGTGGCCGTCGCGCGCCGGGGACTACGAGGACGTCACCGCCGCGTGGACCCGCAAGGCGACGCTCCGTAGCGAGTACCAGGAAGCGCTCGAGCTCGCCGCGACCTTCAAGTCGCCCGAGTGGCGCGCGGCCCACGCGGCCAAGGATGCGCGCGCGCGCGGGCTCGTCGGCGCGGCGCTCGAGCAGCACATGGCGCAGGCGCAGGCCGACGCGGCCGGTCCGTACGAGTTCCAGGTCATGGTGACGACGTGGGACCGCCGCGAGAACGACATCGACCGCGGCAAGAAGAGCGTGTGGAAGCTGCGGATGCTCGACGAGCAGGGCATGGAGATCGAGCCGCTCGAGATCATCAAGGACAAGCGACCCGACTTCGTCGTGCGTAACGAGTTCCCGGCGTTCGGCGACTTCGCGAAGTCCTACGTCGTGCGGTTCCCGCGCGAGCAGCCGTTGCTCGGCCCGAATACCAAGCGGATGCGGATGCGGATGAGCAGCTCGCGCGGTGGCGTCGAGCTCGTGTGGTCCGGCGGGTAACGGCAGCCGCGGCGGCAGCGACCGCTGGTCGAAGCGGCGGCGTCGGGCGTCCGCGTCAGCGCTTGCGCTTGCGGCCGAGCAGGCGATCCCAGAAGCCGGCGGGCTGGTAGCCGTCGTCGAGATCATCGAACGAGTCCGACGCGGAGGCGAGACGAGGCGGATGCGTCTCGTCGTGACCGGCGCGGAAGAACTCCTCCTCCATCTGCGAGAACGCAGCGGTCGCGTCGCGGCGCGCCTTGCCGACCTCGGTGTCGCGCGCCGCGGTCTCGATCGACGCGGTCGCCGGGGCCGCGGCCTGCCGGCTGGCGACGGCGCTGACCGCGCTGTGGACCGTGGCCAGATCGGCGGTCAGATCCGCGGCCAGCTCGCTGACCTGATCGGCGATCAGGATCGAGGGCTCGCTCGCGCGCGGCCCGATCGGTGCCGACCGTTCGGCCGGCCGGATCTCGCCGGTGGTGTCGTGCGGGCGATCGTCGGCGGGGATCTCGCCGGGGGGCGGACGGCGCAGCTGGACGGGCGCGGTCTGCACGGTGTTGCTGTGGCGGCTGCGGATCACGCCGTCGGAGGTCTCGTCCGCCGGCTCGATCGGTGCAGCCGGCGCCGGCTCGGTCGAGAGATCGACGCGCTCGAACGGAGTCGCGACCATCGACGCCAGCGCGGCGTCGCCGCTGGGGGCACGGGGTGCCGCCGGCGCCGGCTCGGTCACCGTCACGCTCGGGCTGGCGACGAGGCGCGCCGTGGTATCCGTCGTCGTCACCACCAGCGTGTCAGCGACCGTGACGGTCGCATGCGGCGTCTCGGCGACGACCACCGACGGCGTCTCGACGGTGCGCGCCGCCCCGCTCGCGCCGCGATCCTCCTCGAGGAGCCGGTGCACGAGCTCGCTGGTCGACGGCGCACGGTCGGCGGCCGGAGCTGGCACGGGCGCCGGTGCGGCTTCGAGCACGACGCTCGGCTCCAGCCCGATGTCGGTCGGGAAGATGCGCTCGCGCTTCCCGGTGTCCATCATTGCCTCGAGCTTCTCGCGGGGCGCGTCGCGCGTGGACCCGGGCGCCGACGTGATCTCGCCCGATTGCTGCGCCGCGGGTATCACGCCGGCGAGCGGCCCGACCTCCGCGCCGAGCGTGCGGGGTACGAGCGAGCCCCAGTCGATGTCGGGGCCCTTCGTGAGCACCGGCAGCGCGACGGGCGTGTTCGCGCGCCGCTTCTTGCGCTTGCGTCGCGAGTTGCCCTTCGATTTGCCGCTGCCGCTGCCGCTGCTGCCCGGATCGGTCTTCGGCACCGGACCGGTCTCGAGGACGGCGCGGTCGAGGACATCGTCGCGGGACTCGGTGCCGACGAGCCACTCCTCGATCGCGAGCACGGCGCGCCAGGTCGCCTTCGGCCGGGCGGCCGTCGTCGTGCGGCGGAGCAGGCCGACGTCGAGGGCGCGCTGCGAGACGCGCAGCGTCTCGAACACGCGGTACGGCGAGTCCTCGAGGACGTCCGCGAGCACGCGGTGCCCGTCGAACATCCGCAGGACGCCCTGAACCTCGCCCGGGACCTGCTTGCCGAGCAGCTGGATCCGCGCGACATCCTGCTCGAGAATCATCGAGGGCGAGAGGCCGCCGCTGGCGTCGCGCACGCCGGCGAGGAAGCGCTCGGCATCGGCGAACAGCTCGTCGTGGTCGAGCGGGATCTGCTGGCGACGGACGACATCCTCCTGGCGGAAGTCGAACCGGGCGTCGGTCCACATCAAGAGCTGGTGGAGGGCGGCCTGGCCGTGGATCACCCCGACCTGCGCGGAGGTCACTTCACCGTGGAAGAACCGGACCTCGCCCCGACGCAGTCCGCGGATCAGCGTCAGCACGGCGCTCCGGCCGAGCGCTGACAGGGCGCGGACGAGGGTGAGCACCCCCGTGGTCTCGGCCAGGTTGCCGGCGAGGTGAGCGCGGCCGCCGGCCGGCTGGCCCCGCAGCAGGCGGCCGATCGTCACGACATCGCGCAGGAAAGCGGGCTGGAGGACGACGGCATCGGCGCCCGCGGCCTCGACATCAGCCCGGGCGACGTCCCGGCCGGCGAACACGATGGGGGCATTGAGCTGCTGCTGCTCGACCACCTGGCGGGCGCGCCGGACCAGCTCGATCCCGCCGGCGCCGGAGCCACCGACGACGAGGAGATCGGCCTGCTCGCCGGGGAGCTCGAGGCGGGTGCCCTCGCCGGGGACGGCCGCGAGCTCTGCGTGGACCCCCTCGCGCATGAACCCGAGCTGCACCTGGCGGCCGGCACGGGCGTCGGGATCCAGCACGACGACTTTCGAGAGTCCCAGCATGCGTGGCGAAACAGTGTGCAGTATAAACGCGGCTAAAGGGCTGGCCTGGGGTGCGTTTGTTGCCCTTCGCGCTGCTCACAAAACCGTGATCGTCCTCGAGATCCTCCAAGGCTCCGCGACCCAGTCGCAGCACCGCATCCTCGCGAGCGGAGGGACCGCCACGCTCGGCCGTTCGCCGGCGAGCACGATCGTCCTCAACGACTACCACCTGTCAGGTGATCACGCGCAGATCACCCAGGTCGGCGATCACTTCGTGTTCCGCGATCTGCGCTCGACCAACGGCTCGGCGGTCGAGCGCGAAGGCCGGCGGATCCCGGTCGACGCCGCGGCCCGGTGGGAGCTCGCACTCGCCGACGGCGATCTGCTGCTGCTCGGCAATCCGAACGCGCCGGTCCGGATCTCGGTACGGATCGGCGACGAGGCGGACGACGACCTTGGCGATCGACTGATCGCATCGCGCTCGATCATGGATCTGCCCGCCGTGGTGGATCAGCTCGAGGGCGATCCCACCGACGCGCTCCGCGTCTACAAGGCGCTCCAGCCGCTCGGCTCGCGGCTCGAGCCGGGCGCCGCGATCGAGGCGTGCGTCGCGGCTACCTTCGATCTGCTGCCGCGCGCGACCCACGTCGCGATCCTGCTGCGCTCGGAGGCTGATCGCGATCGGTTCGCGCTCGCGGTGTCGCGCGAGCGACCGGGCGTCGATGTGTCCTCGCGCCCGGCGGGCACCGACGCGGTGCGGGCCTCGCGGGCGGTGCTGCGGCGCGTGCTGGCGGACCGGGCGGCCGTGCTGACGGCGAACGCGCAGGAGGTGCTGTCGAGCGAGTCGATCCTCGGCGGGCAGCTGCTGTCGATCCTCGCGGTCCCGCTGTGGCGCGGCGTCGACATCATCGGACTCATCCAGGCCGACAACCGCGCGTCGGCCGGCATGTTCAGCGAGGGCGATCTCGAGGTCGCGCTGCTGCTCGCCGCCCAGGCCTCGCTCGCGATCGATAACGCGACGCTCGTGCAGCGGCTGCGCGTCGCCGAGGAGCGCGCACGCGGCGAGAACGTCTACCTGAAGCGCAAGGAAGTGAAGCTCAAGTTCGACAACATCATCGGCGACTCGCCGGCGATGAAGGCCGTGCTGTCGCAGCTCGAGCGCGTGATCGATACCCGCGCGACCGTGTGCATCGAGGGCGAGACCGGCACCGGCAAGGAGCTGATCGCGAGCGCGATCCACCACCAGTCGCAGCGCGCGGAGAAGATGTTCGTCGCGCAGAACTGCGCGGCTCTGCCCGAGAACCTGCTCGAGAGCGAGCTGTTCGGCCACAAGCGCGGTGCGTTCACGAGCGCCGACAGCGACAAGAAGGGCCTCTTCGAGATCGCCGACGGCGGCACGCTGTTCCTCGACGAGATGGGCGAGATGCCAGTGACGCTGCAGGCCAAGCTGCTGCGCGTCCTCCAGGAGGGCACGATCCGCGCGGTCGGCGCGACCAGCGAGAAGCAGGTCGACGTCCGCATCATCTGCGCGACCAACCGCGATCTGGCGGCCGAGGTCGAGAAGGGCCGGTTCCGCCAGGACCTCTATTACCGACTGATGGTGTTCCCGATCAAGCTGCCGCCGCTCCGCGAGCGACGCGAGGACGTCCCGACGCTGTGCGCGCACTTCCTGAAGCGTTACGCCGACGAGTACCGCGTGGAGCTGCCGGGCTTCACGCAGGACGCGCTCGACGCGCTGGCCTCGTACAACTGGCCGGGGAACATCCGCGAGCTCGAGAACGAGATCCAGCGACTCGTGATCCAGGCCGAGCCCGGTCACTGGATCGAGATCACCGACCTGTCACCGCGGCTGCGCAAGGTCGAGGGCACCATCACGCGGATCGCGCCGAAGCAGGGCACGCTCAAGGAGATGATGGAGCAGGTCGAGCGCTACCTGATCACCGAGGCGCTGCGCGACCACGGCAACAACAAGACGAAGACCGCGGTGACGCTCGGCATCACCCGCGAAGGCCTGCACAAGAAGCTCGCGAAGTTCGGCGTCTGAGCTACGGGCACGTCAGCTGCGCGTTGACCGGTGCCAGGCGGTCCAGGCTGTTGTTGTCGCCGAGCTGCCCCTGCGAGCCATCCCCCCAGCACTGGGTGTTCTCGATGGTGTTGAACGAGCAGGTGTGCGCGCCACCGGCACCCAGCCCCGCGGACGTCGTCAAGCCGGCGACCTGGACGGGCGCGAAGAAGCTCCCGGTCATCGAGTTGTTGCCGAGCTGCCCGTCGGTGTTGGCGCCCCAGCAGAACACGGTGCCATCCGGTTTGCTCGCGCAGCTGTGATCGCCGCCGAGCGCGAGCACCGCGACGCCCGTGAAGTTGGTGATGCGGTTGGGTGCGGTGCGATCCGTCCCCGTCATGTTGCCGTCGCCGAGCTGGCCGTTCATGTTCTCGCCCCAGCACGACACCGTACCGTCGTTGTGCCTCACGCACGCGTGCTGCTTGCCGACCGCGAGCGCGGTCACGGTCGTCAGGTTCGGGACGAGCACCGGTGATCGGCGTTCGGTCACGGTGCCGTCGCCGAGCTGCCCGCTGCTGTTCGCGCCCCAGCAGTACACGGTGCCCACCGTGGTCCGGGCACAGCTGAAGCGCTCCCCCGCCGCGATCTGCGCCACGCTCGACAGGCCTGGGACCTGCACCGGTGCCGTCCGCTGCACGGTCGTCCCATCCCCGAGTCGACCGTCGGCGTTGTTGCCCCAGCACCATGCGGTGCCGTCGCTCTTGACCGCGCAGGTGTGAGCGCCGCCCGCGGAGATGTCGATCGCCCCCGTCAGGATCCCCACCTGCGTCGGGGCGGCGCGCTGCGCCGTCGTCCCATCGCCGAGCTGCCCCGACGAGTTGAGGCCCCAGCACCACAGCGATCCATTCAGCTTGCGAGCGCACGTGTGCTGGCCGCCACCGGTGATCTGGACGCCGCTGCTGAACCCCGCAACCTGGACGGGGGTGCGCTGGTCCATGGGGCTGGTGAGGCCGAGCTGCCGGCTGGCGTTGTCGCCCCAGCAGAACGCCAGGCCGGACTGCTTCACCGCGCACGTGTGCAGCGCACCGCCGGCGATGCTCTGGATGCAGGTACACTGCTCGGTGGTGCCGGCGGGAGAGGCGCAGCAGCTTTCGCCGAGCCCGCTCGCGAGGAAGTCGCTCCTGCCATCGTTGTCGTCGTCGACGCCGTTGTCACAAACCAGCCCGACTTCCTGCTCGCCCGGATCGTCGGGGCCCAGGCATCCCGGGTCGCGGAGCGCCGCCGTCGTGGAGAAGTCCGCGAGGCCGTCGGCGTCGTTGTCGGAGCCATCATCGCACTGTGGACAGCTCGGGCCCGGGGCACAGCGCTCGGTGGTGCCCGCAGGGCTCGTGCAGCCCGGATCCCGCAACGTGGGATCGATCGAGAAGTCGGTCCTGCCGTCGCTGTCATTGTCGAACCCGTCGTCGCAGGCATTCGAGCCTCGCTCGTTGCCGTCGAACACGCTCGTGCAACCGCGATCGCCGCCCGTGAGCTTGAAGTCGACGAGCCCGTCGAGATCATTGTCGAGCCCGTCGTCGCAGACCCCCGCGCCGCTCTCGCTCTGATCGCTCGGGCTCGCGCAGCCGGGGTCCGCCCCGGCGAGCGTGAAGTCGACCAGGCCATCGAGGTCGTTGTCGATGCTGTCGTCACACGCAGCGCAGCCCACACCCGCGCAGCGCTCGCTGGCGTCGGTCGGGCTGTCGCATCCCGGGTCGCCGATCGCGCTATCGACGTGGAAGTCGGTGCGCCCATCGCCGTCGTTGTCGATGCCGTCGTCGCACGTGGCGGCACCCTTCTCGGTCGGATCACTCGGGCTGCTGCAACCGGGATCGGCGAGGTCGACTCGACCGTCACCGTCGTTGTCGAGGCCATCCGCGCAGGCGGGGTTCGCATTTGCCTCGTTGTTGCCGGTGGGGTCGCCGCATCCCGGATCGGCGAGATCCGTCAAGGTGTCGGCGTCGTTGTCGAGGTCATCGTCGCACTGGGGGCAGCCTGCACCCGCCGTGCACTTCTCCTGGAGGTCGCCAGGCCCGCTGCACCCGGGATCCGAGATCGCGGGATTGGTGGAGAAGTCGGTGCGCGAGTCGGCGTCATCATCGATCGCGTTGTCGCAGGCCGGGCAGCCCGGTCCGCTGCACTTCTCGCTCGCGTCGTTCGGGCCCGAACAACCCGGATCCGAGAGGTTCGCGTCGACGTGGTAGTCGGTGCGGCTATCGAGGTCATCATCGATGCCATTGTCACAGGCTGCCGAGCCGCGCTCGGAGGGATCGGTGAGGGCGAGGCATCCGAGGTCGCCGGAGCCATCGCTGCGAAAGTCGATCGATCCGTCGCGATCATCGTCGACGCCGTTGTCGCACGGCAGGTTCGGATCGTACTCGCTGGCGTCGCTCGGGCCCGCACAGCCGGGATCACCGGAGCCGTCGACGCGGAAGTCCCGCCGCCCGTCGCCGTCATCGTCGAGCCCGTTGTCGCACTCGAGGGCGCTGCTCTCGCTCGTATCGATCGCTGACATGCAACCGGGATCGCCGAGCGCCGCGTTGATGTGGAAGTCGGTGCGGCCGTCACCGTCATCATCGAGCCCGTTGTCACAGGCGAGGTCACCGCGCTCCGACGTGTCCGCAGGGTTCGCACATCCCGGATCGCCCGCGCCCGACGCCTGGAAATCGGCGAGACCATCGCCGTCGTCATCGAGCCCGTTGTTGCAAGCCTCGCCTGACAGCTCGGTGATGGTGGTCGGCGACTGGCATGCGGTGTCGCCGTTGCCATCGATGCGGTAGTCCGTCTTGCCGTCCCCGTCGTCGTCGTCGCCGTTATCGCAGGCGGTCGTCCCTCGCTCGCTCACGTCGTTGACGCTCGTACAGCCCGGATCGGCGGCATCCGCCAGCCCGTCGCCATCGTTGTCGATGCCATCACCGCACGCCGACTTGCACGCGTCATCATCGCTGTCCACCGTGCTGTCGCAGTCATTGTCCCTGCCGTCGCTGCACGTCGCGTCGCCGAACGGGCCCTCCGTGAACGTTGGCGAGCGCGTCGGATTCGTATCGTCGCAGTCCGCCGTCGCCGTACAGCCGGTGCCGTAGCCCGCGCCGTCGCCGTCGTGGTCGGCGCACGCGGCCTCGCAGTACCCGTTCGCGCACGCGTAGCCGAGGAGGCAATCGCCCAGCTCGGCGCAGGTCTTCACGATGCACAGCCCACCGGTACACGCGAAGTCGTTCGCGGCACCGCAGTCGGCCGCGACCGTGCACTCGCGCTGCGTGCACAGACCCGCGACGCAGCTCTCGTCGGGGCGGCCACAGTCGGAGTCGCCGTTGCAGCTGCGGTCGCCGAAGTCGGCGTCCTTGAAGCTACAGGCGGCGAGGAGCAGCGCCACCGACACGAGGAGGACGCGCGGGGTCACCACGGGATCACCACCTGGAAGGACGTCGGCGACACCTGCACGCTCGCGCGTGCTGTCTCGGGACGTTCGAGGTTGCCGGGATCGATGACGAACACGAGCACGGACGCGAGCAGGACCGCGCCGCCACCGCCGATCAAGACGTTCGTGACCAGCGCATCGCGCTTGCCGCCCACGCGATCCTCCTCGCATCGCGCGAGGGTGGCGGCATCGAGTGCGCGCGAGCGATCGCCGCACCCGGCGTCGTCGAACGAGGCCTGCGCGTTGCGGGCTCGGTAGCCGAAGTAGCCGCCGGTGATCACGGCCGCCGCGCCGAGCGCGCCGGTCACGATCGTCCACGAGCGGGCGGGGTGCTGGTTGTACGTCCGATCGAGCTCGCGCTGGCGCTCGGCGTCGAGCTTGGCTTGCGCGGCCTTCGTGCGCTCGGCCTCCGCGAGGGCCTCCGCCTCCTTCGCCTTGCGCGCTTCCTCGGCGCGCTGCTTGTCGGCCTCGAGCTGCGCGAGCTCGCGGTCCCGGTGCGCCTGCTGGTCGGCGGCGATCCGCGTCCGCGACTCGGCGATCAGCGACTCGACGAGCTCCTTGTTCGGCGCGTTCGGCATGCCGACGAGGTACGACTGGTACATCGCGATCGCCTCGGTGTGCTGGCCCAGCTTGCGGTGGCACTGCGCGATGTTGAACAGGAAGGCGGGCAGCGTCTTCACGCGATACGCCTTCTTGTAGACCTCGAGCGCCGCGGCGTACTCGCCGAGCTCGTAGTGCCGGTTGCCGGCGGCGAACAGCAGCTTCGCGCGCTCGGTCGGCGCATCGGCCAGGAACCGTGCGATCTCGCGAGGCAGCTCCTTCTCGAGCTTGCCGTCGGCGATCACGAGCTCGCGCCGGGCGACGAGCTCGCGATCCACGACGTCGACGAGCACGAGCTGGACCGCGCCGCCGGCGAGCACGATCGCGAGCGCGCGCCGGGCACCCGCATCGCTGCCGGCGGTGGCGAGGCAGGGCGCATCGGTGGCACACGCGACCTCGAGCCGCTTGGCGGACAGCGTGCCGATCGACGTCTTCGACAGCGCACTCGCGACGACCTTCACGCGCCCGACCTCGCCGAAGGGTCCGAGCACGACGAGGTCGGCGGGCTGCGCCGCCGCGGGCGCGACGAGGCCGACCAGCAAGAGCACGACCGCAGGGAGAAGCCAGGTGGGGCGCATCGGTACCTCAGTTCTTCGTCGCGAACGGATCCATCACGCCCTCGCGTTGCAGCGTGCGCGGCTGCTTCGGCGGATCCGCGGCGCGCACGGGCTTGCGCGGACGGGTGCGCTGGGAGACGACGGCCGGCGTCGCGACCAGCGTGACCGCGAGGTGCTCGGACTCGGCGAGCGAGGCATCGATCTCGATCGGCTCGTGGCCCGCGAGCTCGAAGCGCACCGGCGTCGACCGCTCGCTCCGCGCGAGCTCGGCGGTGAACGGGGTGACGCCGAGCGGCACGGTCTCGCCCTTGCGGAACACGCGGGCTCCCGGCGGGGTCGACGTGAAGCCGAGCGTCACGGTCGCGAGCGGCGCGGGCTCCGCGGCGGCGTTCGGCGGGGCGACGGGCGGGGCGACGATCAGG
>JALZOI010000115.1 GCA_030857245.1 Myxococcota bacterium | reverse complement strand
GCTCGGCGTGCAGCTGCGCCTCGGGCGCGGTCAGCATGCCGTCGGCGTGGATCAGCGCGTGGATCAGCTCGAGCGCGTTCGCTTGCTCGGCCGCGGGCAGCGCGCGGAACAGCGACAGTGCGCGGACCCGCAGCCGCGTGGTGATGTAGCTGTCGTCGCCGTTCGCCATGACCTCCGCGGTGAGGTCCGCGATGTCGTGGCGGATCCGCTGGTAGAGCTCGTCGAAGTGCGCCCGCCACGTGGCGCGCAGCTGCGACCGGCCGCCGCTGTCGCTCGGCGTGCTCTGCTCGATCAGCAGCAGCACCGAGTCGACGTAGTGCTGGATGAACGCGTGCTCGCGCTGATCGAACAGGCCGTCGATGTAGCCGACCGTCAGGAGGAGATCGACGATCCCCGTGAAGCGAGTGACGTCGCCGGCGACGACGGTCGCTGGCTCAGCCTCCTCGGTGGCACCGATACGAATCTCCACGTGACGATCTGAGCCGCTCGGGTGTCATCACGCAAGCGCTCCGCGCCGGTGTTCGGCGTGTGCGCGTGTCGGATAGCCAGCCAGGCCGAGCGCGACCGCTCTCACACCACGGATCACGGGCCTCCGTTCGGCTCGGCGTCGCGCTCGAACCGGTAGAACGCCGCGCTCAGGTACATGAAGATGCCGTAGCCCGCGGTCGCGAGTGCGACGAAGAAGAACGCCGTGTCGCCGGCGACGCCACCGCCGATGAAGTCGAAGGCGGTATCGGTGTCGCCGACGGCGGTCGGGTCGTGCGTGACCGCGCTCCTGACGAGGAAGTACCCGAGCACGCCGAGGATGATCCCGCGCGCCGCGTACCCGGCCCAGGCGAGGACGTGGATCACCACGCGGACGGCGCGCGACCGACGTTTCAGGTCGATCTCGACGGCATAGCTCCGCTTCGCGATCATCCAGTACTGCACGCCGCCGAAGCCGATCACGATCACGCCCGCCGCCCCGACCCACCACGCCCCGCCCGGCCACGCGAGCACGTCAGCGACCAGCGACTGCTGCTGCTGCTCGGACGACTCGCTGGTGCCCCGCGGGCCGAGCGCGATCGCGCCCGCCGAGTACGCGACGAGGCCGTACCCGAGGCCGGTCAGCCCCACGCCGAGGCGCTTGAGGATGCCGGTCGCGGCGGTGCCGTACTCGTACGGATCCGCGAACACCTCGACGATGCGCCACAGGGCGTAGCCCGCGAGCCCGACGACGATCGCCCAGATGATCAGGAAGCCCCCGGGCCACTCGAGGACGACGCGGATGATCCGCTGCTCGTCGGCGTGCCCCGTGAAGCGGCCGGAGAGTGCGACCAGCGCGAGGCTGCCCACCAGCAGGTAGACCGTGCCGATCGCCACGCAGCCCCACCGCGCGATCGGGCGGGCGTGCTTCCGGATCTGCTCGAGGAGACTCATGGCCGGGACGCGAACCCCTGGTGCAGGCTACCCGATGCAGCCGGAGGCCCGGCGACGGCCGACGGAGAGACCTCGCTTACTTCGCGCGCTGACAGTTCCAGTGCAGGGCGTGGCAGCCGTGGATGCCGATGCACGTCTCGGCGTAGCGCTCGAGGAGGCGCGGCACACCTGCCGCAAAGCCGGTGGTGGTCAGCGTGACGTCGACGGCGTAGCGCCACGACTGCCGTCCCGCGGGCCCGGGCGGGGCGCTGACGATGGTCTCGACGACGGCACGCCCGATCCCGGCGCGATCGATCTTGATCGCGAGCTGCGGCCTCGCGATCGCGCGCGACAGCCTCGCGAGCAGCGCGACGTCGAGCCGTGGTTGCCGCGCATCCGCGCTGACCTCGACGCGGCCGATCACCGTGCCGTCGAGGTGCAGCGGCGCCACCGAGGTCGCCGCGGACCAGCGCAGCTCGGCGTGGGCGTGGCCGCACGTCAGGTACGCCGGCGCGTCCCCGTGCGCCCACTGCACGGTGCAGCGCACGGCGCCGCCGTCGAGCAGGTACGAGTAGCGACCGACGTGCACGACCCAGTCACCGATCCGCGTGACGCCGTTCAAGACGACCCGCCACCGGCCATAGCTGCGGGACGCCGTGACGAGGTCCTGCCAGCCATGCTGCAGCTGCTGGCGCACCTGCTTCGCCGCGGTGACCGACGTCGGCGCGGGCCGATCCGGCAGCAGAGCGGCGAGCGGATCCGCCCGCACCCGGGAGACGGCGCTGACGAGTACGACGACGAGGAGGGCTGTGCGCGCTGATGGTGGCATCGCAGGTCAACGGGGCACCGCGCCGACCGGCGCACGCGATGTCACAGAAATCTGCGGGGGGTACCTTCCTCGAGATCGTGCGTCGCGATCGCCGCGATCGCATGTGCCTCGGTTTGCGAGGTATGCGGGGTTGCCAAGTGAATCCCGTTGTCAGCGGGGGACTAATCTATCGACGAGGATCCGCGATCGGCCATGACATCACGCCGCCACGAATTTCGAAGAACCCGTTCAACGAAAACAGTGACGATGATGATGATGATGATGATGATGAAAGCTCTGCGAAGCGGCTTGCGGCCGCTCGCAGCCGTGACCCTCTTGCTCGGTGCCGGCTGCGTCGGCAGCGACGATCCCGACGCGAGCGCGCGGCAGATCTGCCCGCAGCACTCCTCGGAGCCGGGCCAGGCAACGCTCGTCGATCCCGACGATGACTGCACGGCCGAGGCCTGCGGCGACGGCGTCTGCAACGGCAACGAATCTTGCTCGAGCTGCGCGACGGACTGCGGTGGCTGCTTCGATCCCGACACCCTCCACGTTCCTGGCGTGCCCGAGCTGGTGACACGTGGCGAGATCGACGCGCTCGCGCACTCCCTCGATGTCACGCCGCTGATGGCGGGCACCCCGAACATCGCTGCGTTCGTGAACCAGCCCGGCGTCGCGTTCAGCTATCCCGGCGGCGCGACGGGCGTGCAGGACTTCTTCAACAAGCTGTTTCAGAGTGGGATCTGGGCATCGACGGCGAGCGTCACGGAGACGCCGCTCGCACCCGACGCCAACGGTTGCCAGCTCAAGCGAGTCGACGCCACGTACAACCCCGAGGAGCTCGTCAGCTTCGATGCGGGTGCCGGGCTGCTGTTCCCGTCCGCGCTCGCCCAGGGCCAGTTCGTGAACCTCGGCGTGGGCTCGATCACGCCACTCCACGTGCCGTACACCCAGCGTCAGCCGGCGCGGTTGACCTCGGATCTGTGGGTGCAGGCCACCGCGCCCACCGCCACCGCCACCGCCGTCTACGGTGCGATCGGCGGCATGATCCGGACGGCACATTCGCAGGGCACGATCACGGCTTCCAAGGTCGTGTTCGACAAGCAGAGCGCGTCCTCGCTCGAGGAGTACGCGGCGAAGGTCAAGCTCGACACCAAGCTGTTCGGGGGCAGCCTGTCGGCGTCGCTGAACGTCTCCGGTAACCAGCAGAGCAACACCGTGTTCGTGCGGTTCACGCAGAGCCTGTTCAACGTGCAACAGGATCTCCGCGGCTACACGCCGCCGGGCGCCCAGTTCAACGACACGCTGACGGTCGCCGATCTCGAGAACCTCGGGGCGACGGGCGAGCTCGCGTACGACAACCTGCCGACGTACATCCGCACCGTCACGTACGGCCGGATGCTGCTGTTCTCGGTGACGTCGACCAGCTCGAAGGAAGAGCTCGAGGCGGCCGTCAACGCGGTGTACGGCAAGACCACGGTGGCGGCGTCGGCGTCGCAGAAGAAGGTGATCTCCGACAGCACCCTGAAGGTCTTCGCGTACGGCGGCCCGGCCGAGCCGCAGATCGCGGCGATCCAGTCCGGCGACTACCTGAGCTACTTCACGCTCTCGAACGTGCCGCTGAGCTCGCTGAAGCCGCTCGGCTACGAGGTCCGGCGGTTCGACGATCAGCTCGCGACGATGCAGCGCACGACGAGCTACACCGAGCGCACGTGCCCGGGCGTCCACAAGATCACGGTGCGGCTGTCGGACGTCTACAAGAAGGCGACCCTCAGCGTGCAGCCGACGGGCAGCCTGAACTACGAGAAGATCATCGACACCGAGGACTTCTCCGAGGTCCAGATCAACTCGTTCCTGGTCGGCGGCGACGACCAGATCAAGATCGGCGTCACCGTCGACAAGCGGTGGTTCCTCGGCGCGTCGCGATCCGAGATGCGCTTGCAGATCTTCGTCGACGGGGTCGAGGTGGCCAATCAGCAGTACGCGTGCAAGACGTGCCACTCCAGGTCGGATGTCTGGGTCTACCGCGTGAACCAGTTCACGGGAGAGGTCACGAAGCTGCAAGGGCCGTGACGCAGAGCACCGCCGACGAGGTCTCACCGTCGGCGGGCACGCACGTCATGGCGCGGGCGACGGCGGTGGGCGCGTCGTCTGGATCGCCATGCCGCGCCGGTACGTGGCCTGCTCGTACAGCGTGCCGTCCTCGAGCCAGTTCTTGTAGTCGCCGTCGAGCTGGCCGCGGACGTGGGTCGCCTCGAGCCGCGGCTTGCCGTCGACGTACCAGCGCTTGAAGGCGCCCTCGGGGCGGCCGTCGCGGTGGTGCATGAGGTATCCGAGCGTGCCGTTCGGGAACCAGCGCTGCATCGTGTCCTGCGGCTTGCCGTCGACGTACGCACCGACCGCCCACTTCGCGCCGGTGTCGTAGAACAGCTTGTACTCGCCGTCGAGCTTGCCGGCCTGGTACGCGTAGACGTGCGCGGGCTTGCCGTTCTTCCACCACTTGCGATACGGACCGGTGCGCTTGCCGCTCTCGTAGCGCGCGGCCTCCCACGGCTTGCCGTTGGCGTACCAGCGCTCGAGCTTACCGTCGAGGACGCCCGCGACGTAGGTGCTGTCGAGCGCGGGCTTGCCGGTCTTCCACCACTCCTGGTAACGGCCGTGCAGCTTGTCGGCCTCGTGGTGACCGAGCTTCCACCTGGTGCCGTCGTCGTAGAAGGCCTCGAACGCACCCTGCTTGACGCCGGCCGCGTAGTGCGTGCGCGTGTGCACCGCGCCGGTGCTGTGGAACTCCTCGACGACGCCGTGCGGCGGCTCGGACCTGTCGGCGCCATTCGAGTACCACCGGGTCTCGCGCTGCTCGCCGTCGCTGCCGTACACGATCTCTGTCTTGCGCTGGCCGGTGGGGTACCAGGCCTCGTGCGTGCCCGTCGGCGTGCCGCGATCGAACGTGCCGTGCTCGCGCTTGGCGCCGTTCGCGTAGTGTTCGGTGCTCGCGCCGTGTGGTGCCCCGGCAACGAACGTCACCTCGCGCGCCACCTTGCCGGTCCTGTAGAACCACTGCTGCGGGCCCGCCTGCACGCCGGCGTCGAACGTCAGCACGCGCATCGGCTGCTGCGTGCCCGGGAAGTACTCGATCGCACGGCCGTGCATCACGCCATCGCGCAGCTGGACCTCGCCGACCTTGTGCCGGGCGGGCGGCGAGTACACCGACGCGGTGCCGTCGAGCTTGCCGGCCACGAACGTCGCCTCCGCGAGCTTGAGCGTCCCTCCGCGCTTGCGCGCCAGCGCGACCGCCCCCGCGCTGCGTCGTGCGATCTCGGGATGCAGCTTCGGCGCGTGGAGGTCGACGTAGAGGACGGCGTTCCCCACCGGGACGCCCTGCTCGACCGGCAGCACGAGCACCAGGCCGACCGGGTCCAGCGACGAGAGCTGCTCGACCAGCTGCGCGCCGAGCACGCTGCGCGCGACCACCGTGATCTCCTGGTCGACCGCGACGATGCGCCCGGAGAACGGCGCGCCCGACGTCGCACTCACGATCGACGCCTCGGCGAACCGCACCGTCGCCACGTTCGAGGTGAACGGCTGTTGCTTGCGCGAGCACGCGGACCCTGCGAGGAGGGCACCGGCGACCGCGACCACGACCACGAACCACCACGCGACTGGCTTCACGCGGGGATCAAGTCACTGCGGCGGCTGCCGGTCAAGGGCCATCCTGGCCGCCCCGACGCGTCGCCGCCTCAGCGACGCCAGACGTGATCGAGACGTCCGCCTTCGACCGTCGCGCGCACCCCGTCGGGGCCGACCACGCAGGAGCCGCCCTGCCCCGAGACGCGGACGTCGCCGGGCGCCCAGTTGGCGTTCGCGATGGTCAGCGCATAGCGCTGGGCCAGCCGGCACAGCCGCGACACGCGAGAGTCGGGCTCCTCGACCCAGGCGCTCGGAAACAGCAGGATGTCCGCGGCGGCGAGCTCGGACGCCGCGTCGACTGGCAGGAAGTGCACGTCGTAGCAGATCGCGATCGTCACGCGCGCTCCGCCGATCTCGAGGAGCGGCGCGCGCTCGACACCGGCGGTCGCCCAGGTCTCGGGCATCCAGGGATGCCGCTTGCGATAGACGAACCCGACCTCGCCGCGCGCGTCGAAGCCGACCATCGCGTTGAACAGCGCGTCACCCTCGCGCAGGACGAGCGGGGCGACGAGATGCACGGCGTGCTTCGCCGCGAGCGCGGCACAGGCCCGCGCCGTCGGCCCGTCGAGGGGCTCCGCGAACGGTGCGAGATCCGAGTCACCCGCGGGCGAGACGTAGCCCTGCAGCGCGGCCTCGGGCAGCAGCACGAGATCGGTCTCGCACTTCGCCGCGAGCGCGGCCTCGACGTCCGCGAGCGCGGCGGTCGGCGCGTTCCACCGGGCGGGGAGCTCGAGGATGGTCAGGCGCATCGCGTCGAGGACAAGCTGCCAGCTCCGGCGGCGCGAGCACAGGACGAGCCCGCCGCGCCGGGAGCCTCGCGGCGCGGAGGCCGGCCGCGGATCACGGCGGCGGCACGGTGACCGTGCGGTCCTCGACGAAGATCCACCCGGGCGCCACGATCGAGCCGGTCGCGCCCCACGTCTCGTCACCGCGGATCCCGCTGACGTAGATCCCGTGGTTCTCGGGATCGAGGCCGATCACCGCGAGCCCGCGCGCGAGCGTGGTCGCCTGCGCGACGGGCGCGAGCGAGCCGTCCTCGGCGACGTAGCGGAGCTGGGTGCCGCGCTCGAGCGCGCCGGGGAACAGGTGGGCGCGGCCGAGCACTTCGACGCCGGCGGCCGGTGCGCCGTCGCGCTCCTTGAACGTGAACGCGACGAGACCGCGGGTGGCAGCGTCCGGCATGCCGCCGGCGGCGAGCTCGGTCCGCCAGCTCGTCGCGAGGGCTTCGCTCGGTACCGCGATCGGATGGTCGGGCAGCGTGCACGCCGACGAGCAGTGGTAGCGAACGTCGGACGACGTCGACGCGACGCCTGCCGCCGTGACCAGGAACACGAGGTAGTGAGGAGACGAGATGATGCCGCCGCCCGGTCCGGCGAGGATCTCGAGGGGACCGAAGCGGCCCGCGGCATCCGTCGTCAGCGTCGCGAGCGCCGGGCAGTCGCTCGCGGGGAACCCGCGCGGGGTCCACGCCTTCGCCACGTCGACCGTCGCGCCGACGATCGGCGCCCCCGTCGCGAGGTCGCGCACGCTGCCGCTGACCGTCAGCCGGATCGCCGCGAGGTCCTCGGGCGGCGTGCACCCGGCCGGCGCGTCCCGCAGCACATCGACCGGGGGCGCCGCATCGGGGTCCCCGCCGCCGAGGTCACCGCACGCCGCGAGCACGAGCACGTTCACGACCCCGATCACGATCCGCGTCATCCGCCGATGTGGAGCAAGCCGTGGGCCCGGCGCGACCTGCGCGCGGAGGCGGTCCTGGCCGTTCGCCGCCGCACGCTGGCAGCGCGCGTGGGTGGCTTTCCACCGCGGACTACCGGTTGCGGCGACGGCGGAGCTCGGCTGCGCGGCGGCTCGAATGAGGTCCCGCCGCCGCGTGGCGGGCGATCACGAGGCACGCCGGTGCTGCCGCGCGTCATGTCGAGGATGTCGAAAGCTCACCACCACGTGACCCGCGCTTCGCGGAGAGCACGCTCGGCCCGTGACCCCGCCGATCAGTCTCGCTGCAGCTGGCGTCGGATCGCATCGCGGATCGGCGCGAGGAACGCCTGGACGACGCGGGCCACCGGGCTCCGCGGCGCGGCCTCGAAGGGCGGCAGCTGCGCGAGCAACCAGCCGACCCAGGCCTGGGGATGCTGCTCCACGGCCTCCTCGACTTCGACGATGCGGAGGTCGCTGTCGAGCCGAAATCCGGCGGGCAGGCCGACGGCCGTCGCCTCGACGAGCGGCTGCTCGACCGCGACGGCGGCGACCGCCTCGAGCACGCGGAGCCGGACCACGGACTCGACGAGGGGCCGGGTCGCGGGCGCGAGGAACAGCTCGAGCACCGGCTCGATCGTCCCCGTCTCGTCGAGCAGATGCGCGGCGGTCTCGCGCGCCCGCGCCGTCGCCGTCGCGTCGCGCAGCACGTCGGTGAGCGGCGGCAGCAGCGCCGGACCCGCGCCGTGCGCGATGATGTGCGCGAGCCCATGCCCCGCCGCGCTGACGGCGCGCTCGTCCGTCGATCGCCGCAGCACGCCGATCATGCTCGTCGCCGTGGTCTGGAGCTCGGCGCCGGTCGTCCGCGCCGGCGTGGGCGGTGCCACGCCACGGCGCGCGGTCACGAGGGCGCGGAGCTCGGAGCTCGGACGCAGCGCCTCGGCCCACGTGATGCCCGCCGCGACCACGAGCTCGGCCGAGCTGTCCTCGATGCCGACGTCGCGGGGGGTCACGATCAGATACGCCGGCGGTCGCGCGAGCGCGGGCGCGAGCGAGACATCCTCGGGCGCGAGCCACGCGAGCGTCCCGACCGCGAGCGCGGCGTGCTCGGGACCCAGCTCGCCGCCGCGGTGGCACAGCGACCGGACGATCTGCATCGCGATCAGCGGGCTGGCCGCGAGGCGCAGCAGCACCACCGCCGACTCCGAAGCACTCGCGCCGAGCACGGTGACGACGCCGGCATCACTGCGGTCGCTGGCCCGCGCCGCGGCGGCGGCGGCGGCGTCGTCGTCGTCCTCGTCGTTATCGTCGTCATCGGTGACGTGCACCGCCCATGCGACGGCGGTGCCGTCGGGCAGCCGCGACGCCGACGTGCCGATGACATCACCGAACCGGTCGGCCAGCTTCCGCAGCCGGACCTCGCCCGCGCTCATGGTGTTCGCCACGCCTCCATCGTAGAAGCAGGTCGCCGCGGCCGCATCCCGCGTGCGCAACCTTTCCGCGGGACATGAGCACGACCTCGCGGCGGGCGCAGCAACGGCGCAGCAACGCACCCGCATCGCCTCCGCCGCGCACGATCGTCGGCTACGCTGCGGTGATGGTCCCTGACCCAGATCCGCTCGAGTTCGATGCCGTCGGCGCAGCCCAGGAGCTCGGCGACCTGCCCGGTGATGCGAGCGGGAACGAGTCGGCGGGCGCCGAGGATGGCGAGTACGTCGCGAGCCTCGAGGCCGACCTCGAGGAGCTCAACGCGCTGGTCGCGAAGCGCGATGCCGAGCTCGTCGCCGCGGGGACGCGTGCGGACCAGGCGCATGCCGAGATCGAGGCCGCGAGCCATCGCCTCGCGGGCGCGTCTGCGAAGGAGCTCGAGCAGCGCACGCGCAAGATCCTCGAGAGCTTCCTGCCGGTCGTCGACGACATCGATCGCGCGATCATCGCGGCGATGACGCACGCGGAGCACGCCGACGTCGTCACCGGCATGGAGCTCGTGCGGCGCAGCCTGCTGACCCAGCTCGGGAAGTACGGCGTGACCCACGCACCCGCGCTCGGCGAGCCGTTCGATCCCCGCCGCCACGAAGCCATCGCGCTCGTCCCCGTCACCGATCCCGCCCAGGATGGGCGCGTGATCGACGTGATGCGCCAGGGCTACCTGATCGGCGACGACACGCTGCGTCCCGCCGGCGTCGCGGTCGGCAAGCACGCGGGCTGAGCGGCGCCGCGGGCGGCGGCTTCCCCGCCAGCGGAGCTTCCACGCGCTCGACCGGAGCGCGCATCACGATCTCGCGAGCTTCGCGAGCCAGCGTGCCCGTGTACCGCACGCCGTGATCCCCAGGGCCATGCGCCGCCACTCCACGGCGTGGCGGGTCGGCGCGGATGCTTCCACTGTGGAGGAACGATGAACGCCGTCCACCCGAAATTCTGCGTCTTCGACTCGATCGGGTGCGACTGTGAGCGTCGGCGGGCGTCCTCTGGGCATGGTGAAATTGAACTGGGGACTGATTCTGTGTGGGCTCGTCGGAGCGGTCGTGGTGCTCGCGCTGCCGATCGCGGTGGTCGGTCCGCTCGAGGTGAAGCTGCTCGACGCCGGCGGCCACGGCTACCTCACCCTCGGGTGTCTGCTCGCAGCCGGAGCGATGGGCGCGCTCAACTTGTTCGGTGCGCCGACCCGGGTGGCGGCCGGGATCGCGATCGTCGCGTTTCTGATCGCGGGCATGAAGCTGAGCGGCGAGGAATCCGCGCTCGTCAAGTCGGGGACTGGAGGCGACGTCGGCATGATGCTCGCGTTCGTCGGCGCGCTGATCGCGATCGCCTTGACGATCAAGCCCGGCAAGCAGGCGTGACCGTCACGGCCGAGAGGTCTCGTCTTCGCGCTCGCCTCACCGCGGAACGCCGGCAACGCGCCCGCCTGCACCGCGTCCTGCGTCCGCCGCGTCGCCGACGCGCGTAGACCTCGCGCTCACTCCTCGTAGCCGGTGGCGAAATGATAGCGTTCGCCGCATGGGGTCGGCGGAAGTAGCGGGGCTCGCGGTCGCGGCCGCCGGCGCGTGGCTCTGGTGGCGCGGCCGCCGCCGGTACGCCATTCGCACGACGCCCGATCGACCACAGAGCTTCGGCTACAAGAGCACGTGGATCGCAGTGGAGGCGGCGACGACGAACGAGGTCGTCATCGCGATCTGCGCGAGCCACCCGGGCGCCCGCCGCGTGGCCTCCAGCAACTGGGAGAGCGGTCTCCACCGAACGCTCGGGCGGTTCCGCTCGCGGGAGGTGTTCGCGACCCCGCCGGTGCACGGCTGGGTCCTCGTGGTCGGCTATCACGGTGCCGGTGAAGACCTCGCGTCGCTGCGCGAGCTCCAGGAGCTCAGCGCGACGCTCGATCGCGAGGTGCTGTACTTCGGCAGCCACCGCGGCGTGAGCTACGTGCACTGGGTGATCGCTGACCGCGGCACGCTGCGGCGCGCGTACGCGCACGTCGACGGCACGACCTTCTACGACGTCGGGACGCCGCCACCCCACGAAGCCGTGCTCGATCTGGTGGGCAGCCTGCCGGAGCGCGGGGCCGACGATCGGGATCCCGAGCCGGACGAGGGCGAGCTCCGGTTGCCCGACGAGTCGACGGTCGTGCACCTGGCCGGCGCCTGGAGCGTGGATCCGACCAAGCTCGACGCGATCGAGGAAGTCAGCGTCGGCGTCCTCGTGCGCATGCCTCGCTCCAGGAGGCCCTGATGTCCGTGCACGTCGTCCTCGGTGAGGGCGCTGGCGGCGACACCCTCGCGGACCGCCTCAACCATCACCAGTGACAACCCGGACCTCGGCGAGGTTCGCGAGGAGCTCGAGGCCGAGTACGAGTACGACGGCGAGCCTATCGCCATCGGCGATAACCCGAAGTACGTCACCGCCGCAGCGCGCCGCGGCGCCGTCGTCTACACCCCACGCGAGCAGACCTTCGCGGACACCCTCGCGTGGTGGCGCGGACGGTCCGCCGTGGCGAGCGGCTGAGGCCCTGCCGCGAGCGCGAGCCGAGGCCGCTCACGCAGCGACGCCCGCGCGCAGCAAGCCTTCGCCTCGCGCCCGCAGCCGAGACGACAGCTTGCCAGCCTCGGCGTCGCACAGCGCGTCGGCGAGCTCGCCGGCGGACGCGAACCGCTCGGCCGGCGTCGGTCGATGTCCCACACCCCCCGCGGCGTCGGCGCGACCGAGCACCGCCCGGCGCCGCCAGGCAGCGTTACTCGTGCTTCGGCGGGTAGAGCCCGAGCAGGCGCAGCTTCCGCTTGAGCGTGTTGCGCTCGATGCCGAGCGCCGTCGCGGACCGCAGCAGGTTGCCGTCGTGGGCGGCGAGCGCGGTCGTGATCGCGTGATGCTCGGCCGCGCGGACCACCTCGACCAGGGTCGCCGGCGCGGCGGGACGTGCGGGAGGGCGCGGGCGGGGCGGCCGGCCCGGGCCACCGCCGATCTCGACCGCGAGGTCGGCCGGGGTGACCTCGTCATCGCAGAACACGACCCAGCGATGGACCTCGCTGCGCAGCTCGCGCACGTTGCCGGGCCACGGATACGCGGCGAGCAGCTGCATCGCGGCCGGCGTGATCGAGAGGCGGCGCGCCGGTTGCCCCTGGGTGGCCTCGTCGAGGAACGCCTTGATCAGCGGGCCGAGATCGCTGGTCCGCTCGCGCAGCGGCGGGACGGTCAGCGTGGCGCCGCGCAGGCGGTAGAACAGGTCCTCGCGAAAGGTGCCGGCGCGCACCATCTGCTCGAGGTCGCGGTGGGTGGCGACGACGACCCGCACGTCGACCTTGACCGCCTGCTCGCCCCCGACCCGGCGCACCGTCCGCTCCTGCAGGACGCGGAGGAGCATCGCCTGCACCTGCGCCGGGAGCTCGCCGACCTCGTCGAGGAACAGGGTTCCGCCCGACGCCTGCTCGAAGAGCCCGCGATGCCGGGTGGCCGCGCCGGTGAACGCCGACGCTTCGTGGCCGAACAGCTCGCTCGCGAGCACGCTCTCCGCGAGGGCCGCGCAGTTCTCGGCGATGAACGGGCGCTCGGCGCGCGCGCTGCCGTCGTGGATCGCGCGCGCGACCAGCTCCTTGCCGCTGCCGGTCTCGCCATGGACGACGACCGGCAGCTCGCTCGGCGCGACGCGGACCACGCGCTCCATCAGCCGCCGCATCGGTTCACTGCCGGCGATCAAGCTCGACGAGCGCACGCGGATCTCCGCGCGCAGCCGGGACACCTCCTCGCGCAGCACGCGAACCTCGGGGAAGCCGTCGATGTCGAGGTTGATCTCCCGGATCGCCTTGCGGTGGGGCTTCGGCACGAACGCCGCCGGGATGACCTGGAGCATGCGCGCGCGGAGCATCGCGGCCTGGACCAGGATCACCCACAGGGTCTGCGCCTGCGGGGTGCCCGCGGACAGCAGGACGTCGATGCTCCAGTCGCTCCGTGGCGTGGTGCGCTCGAGCTCGGTCGCGAACGGGACGAGGCGGGCGAATAGCGCGGCGTAGTCGGAGGGATCCTCGACGTCGATCACGCGGACCTCGACCTCGGCGACGTGCGCGGCCATCTCACCGGCGAGCGCCTGGCCGCGCGCGAGCCCGCCCGGGACGGTCAGGACGACCGCGCGGTGGTACGCGGCGCGACGCTCGATGTGCTCGAGCAGCCGCAGCACCGGCCCCCGATCACTCGGCGGGCGCCGGGCCTGGTGCGCGGGCGCCGGGCCATCGACGCCTCGATCGGACCAGGTCAGGAGCACGCGTCGCACTGGGTCATCATGGACCATTGCTGGTCCGGTGAGAACCACCCTGCGGTGGGTTGCGATGAACCACCGCGGCTCGATACCACGAAGTTACCGGCACTTCCGGCTGGCACGGCGGTCGCTACAAGCCGGCTCGTGCACACCACCGCAACCACCCCTGCCCCGATCGTCCTGGTCAGCGGACCCGACGTCTGGATGGAAGGCGAGGCCACGCGCCAGCTCGCGATGCTCACGACCATCGAGGGCTGCGTGCACGTCGCCGGCATGCCCGACCTCCACCCCGGCCGCGGCTTCCCGATCGGCGCGGTGGTCGCGACCCGCGACGTCGTCCACCCGCGGCTCGTCGGCGGTGACGCCGGCTGCGGCGTACGCCTCGTGGCGACGACCGTCGATCGCATGAACCCCGACAAGCTCGAGCGGCGGCTCCGCGCCGCGTTCGAGGACGAGCTGTTCGCCGACGTCGACGGAGCGACGCTGTTCGAGGCGGTCTGGCGCGAGGGCGCGCGAGGGCTCGCGGCGGTCGACGGCGTGCCCGAGGGGCTGCGGCGGCTCGCGGCGCTCGAGCC
>JALZOI010000114.1 GCA_030857245.1 Myxococcota bacterium | reverse complement strand
CCGGGCCCTCGAGCTCGGCGGCGAGCGCACCGCGTGGCTCTCCGACCTCGTCACGCTCGAGCGCGAGCAGGGCTCGTCACCGAGCCTGCTCGAGGCGCTGCGCCGGCTCTCCGACGCCGATGGCCGCGACCTCGACTCGCTCGTCGGCGCCGCCGACGTCGCCTCGAAGCTCGGCGAACGCGAGCAGGCGCTCGCGATCCTGTCCGCCGTGCTCGGCCGCGCCACCGCCGCCTGGCGGGGCACCGCGTCGATCCGCTCGGCGCGCTCGGTCGATGCCGTCGCGAAGTGGGCGATCGACTCGCTCGTCGATCTCTATCGCAGCGGCGGTCGCGCTCGCGCCGCGGTCGACACCCTCGTCGAGGCGGCGCGCCTCCCGTTCGATCAGAACACGCGCCGCGAGATGCGCCTGCGGGCCGCCCAGCTCGCGACCGTCGAGCTCGGCGACAACGCCGCCGCCATCGACATGTACCGCTCGGTGCTCGCGCAGGCGACGAACGACCTCGAGGTCATCGAGCGCCTCGCGCACCTGCTCGGCCTCGAGGACCGCGTCCCCGAGCTGCTGACGCTGCGCCAGATCCAGCTCGGCCTCGAGACGGATCTGGACAAGAAGCTCGTGCTGCGGCTCGAGCTGGCGCGCCTCGTCGGCATCGTCGAGGAGCGCGGCGGTCGGCTCGATGCGCTCAAGGCGAACCTCGAGGACCGCCCCGGTCACGAGGCGTCGATCGATGCCGTCTCCGAGCTGCTCTCGAGCAAGGGCCAGCACCGCGCGCTCGTCGATCTGCTCGAGCAGCAGGCGCAGCGACTCGAGACGGCGACCGAGCCGGTGCGTGCGGCGAAGCTGTGGTCGCGCTACGCGCAGGTGGCCGAGACCGACACCAAGGAGATCGAGCGCGCGATCAGCGGCCACCGCCGCGTCGTCGCGCTCGCACCGACCAGCGAGTCGCTGCGCGCGCTCGCCCGCCTCAACCTCGAGCGCAGCCAGCCCGGGCAGGCCGTGCCCTGGCTCGAGAGCCTGCTCGGGACCGTGCCACCCGGCGAGCGCCTGATGGTCGTCAGCCAGCTCGCGAAGGCCCACCTCTCCGCGAGCCAGCCCGAGCGCGCGATCACCGCGATCGAGGTCAACCTCGACGACAAGACGCCGGCCATCGAGCTCCGCACGTTGCTCGCCGAGCTCTATCGCAAGGCCGACCAGCACGAGCCGCTCGCGCGCCACCTGACGCGCAGCTTGCCGCTGCTCAAGGGCGACGAGAAGCTCGCGCGCGAGTTCGCCCGCGAGGCGTCGACGATCTACCTGACGAAGCTCGGCTCGCCGGCGAAGGCGATCCCCGCGCTCGAGACCGCGCTCGCGCTCGATCCCACCGACAAGGATCTCCGCACGGCGCTCGCGATCGGCCAGCGCGTGGCCGGCAAGCTCCCCGAGGCGCGCGCCGCGCTCGTCGAGCTGATCAACGACTTCGGTCGTCGCCGCTCGCCCGAGCGCGCCGCACTCCACGTCGAGCTCGCCCGGGTCTCGCAGGCCGAGGGCAAGATCGACGAGGCGATGGCGGAGCTCGAGGCCGCCTCGAAGATGGACGTCTCGAACGCGGCCATCCAGAAGGAGCTCGCCGAGATGGCGCGCACCGCGGGCCAGGTCGACAAGTCGGAGCGCACGTACCGCGCCCTGCTGCTCGTCGTCCGCCGCCAGCCGCCGGGTGACGACGAGAGCGCGGTCGGCGCCAGCGAGGTGCTCTACGAGCTGCACAAGCTCGCGGCATCGCGTGGCGAGGCCGACCAGGCCAAGGAGCTGCTCGAGTCGGCGATGGAGACCGCGATCCAGTCCGACGCCGAGGTCCACCGGATGCGGCGCTCGCTCGTCGCTCACAACGATGGGGAGCGACTGCTCGAGGTGCTCGAGAAGCGGCTCGCGACGAACCCGGAGCCGCACAGCCAGGCCCGGCTGCTCAGCGACATGGCCGAGGCGCTCGACACGCTCGGGCGATACGACGAGTCCATGAACGCCCTCATCCGGGCGATCGGCGTGATGCCGTCGCGGCTCGATCTGCACGAGCGCGCGCGCGCCCTCGCGAAGACCACCGGGCACACCAAGCGCTTCGTCGAGGCCGTCGACGGCGTAGTCGACCGGCTGCGCCGCAAGGACGATCCGCCGCTCATCGCAAACCTACTGATGCGCGCCGGCGAGGCGCTCGAGCAGGACGCCAACGATCTCAAGGGCGCCGCCGATCTGTACCGCCGCGTCGAGATCCTCGGGGAGCGCCTGGCCGAGGCGTTCTACGCGCAGGCGCGCGTGGCGGCGTCGCTCGGAGACACCGCCGAGCAGGCGCGCACCCTCGACAAGATGTTCGAGCTCGCCGGCAGCGATGCCGAGCCGACGCCGGCGCAGGTCGACGCGCTCTACCGGCTCTCGGAGATCTTCCTCGGCAGCGAGAGCCGCCGCAAGCAGGGCTTCGAGCTGCTCGAGCGCGCGTTCGCCGCCGAGCCGCGGTGGAGCCAGGCCGGTCGTCTGCTCAAGCTCGCCGCGACCAACGAGCCCGGCGACGAGAAGATCATCGCGATGTACGAGCGCGTCGCGCGCAATGGCGGGGATGCCGAGCTGCTGCTCGACTTCCTCGAGCGGCGCGCGGCGCTGCCGACCGCCTCGCCCGTCCAGATCCGCGAGGCCGTCGACGCCGCCATCGAGCAAGGCCAGGAACAGCGCGCCGAGGCCTTGCTCGTGCGTGCCGTCGCGGCCGCCCGCGACACCGCGGATGGGCTCGGCTCGGCACCGTGGGCCGTGCTCGCGCTCGCCGAGCGCCGGCTGTCCGCCGGTGATCTCAACCAGGCGCGCGATCTGACGTACGAGATCGCGCCGATCGTCGAGCCCGACCAGATCGATGGCCTGGCGATGCGGATCGCGACGCGGGCCCTCGCGCATCGCCGCGTCGACCTCGCCGCCGATGTCTACGAGTTCCTGCGCGAGCGCACGCCCGCGGATCGCGCGGTGTGGCAGCCCCTGCTCACGATCTACCGCGAGCTCGGGGACGGTGACCGGCTCGGCAGCGTCGTGACCTCGACGTTGCCCGCGCTGCAGTCTCCCGCCGAGCGCAACGCGCTCCGCCTCGAGCATGCGCGCTTCCTGATCGAGAACCTCAAGCGTCACCACGACGCCCTCGACGTCATGCGCGATGCCCTCGCCGACGACGCCGACAACCTCGAGGCCGCCGAGCTGTTCGAATCGACGCTCCGCGAGCTCGGTGACGACGACGGGATCGCCGAGTTCCTGTGGTCGCGCTTCGAGGACGCCCAGCGCCGCGGCCACCGCGACTCGACCGTCGATGTCGCGCTCCGGCTCGGTGAGCTGCTCGAGAAGACCGGCTCGCCCGACGCCGTCCGCGTCTACCGCGCCGCGCTGATCGTGGCGTCGGATGATCGCGAGATCCTGCGACGCGTCGTCGGGCTGCTCGGCGAGCACGATCATCCGCGCGAGGGAGCGGTGCTGATGGAGCGCCTGCTCGCCGTCGAGACGCCGGAGCGCGCGCCTGCCCTCGCCGGTCGACTCGCGACGATGTGGGAGGCCGCCGGCGATCTCAAGGGCGTGCAGCGCACGCTCGAGCTCGCGCACGGCTCCGCGCCCGACGATCAGGCGATCCACGATCGCCTCGAGCACTGGTATCGCGATCACGAGCTGTGGTCCGAGCTCGCGGAGCTCATGACCCGCGACGCCGAGCGGATGCCCGATGCCGGGCCGGAGGGGCCCGAAGGCGCGAGCGCGGGCTCGTGGGCGGCGGTCACCCGGCTGCGCGAGGCGGCGAGCGTGTACTCCGGCTTCCTCGGGCAGCCGCTCAAGGCCGCCGAGGTGCTGCGCAAGGCCCGTCAGCGAGCGCCGCACGTGCCCGAGCTCGTCACCGACCACGCGGCGGCGCTCGCCGCGGCCGGTGAGCTCGACGCTGCGCAGCGCGCGATCGGCGAGGCGCTCGCCACCGTCGAGGATCAGGGCCGCACGGCGCTCCTGCTCCTGCGCGCGAGCTTCCGCCAGCAGCTCGGCGACGATCAGTCCGCGGTCAACGACCTGACCGAGGCCTACGAGCTCGACAAGGAGCGCGTCACCGACACGCTCGTCAACGGGCTCGAGCGCCTGCGGGTCCGCGCCGAGCGCGACGGCGACCTGGCGACCGAGCGGACCGCGACGCTGCGGCTCGCGCAGCTGCTCACCGCGCACGGCCAGATCGAGCGCGGCCGGACGTTCCTCGTCGGCTGGATCGAGCGCGATCCGCGCGACGCCGAGCCGCTGTACCTGCTCTGCGATCTCGACGAGTCGATCTCGCACTGGGACGGTGTCGCGGCGGCCGCCACGCGGCTCGCGTACGTCACCGAAGGCGAGGCGCAGGTCGCGGCGGCGCTGCGCACCGCGAGCTCGTCGACCCTGGCGGGCCGACCCGGCGATGCGGTGCCGGTGCTCGAGCTCGTGCACCAGCAGCAGCCCGGGGTCGAGGTCGTGCGCGACAAGCTCCGCGAGATGTACGAGGCCGCGGGCGAGTTCCGCCTGCTCGCCGGTGTGCTGCTCGCGGATGCCGACCACGGCCATGATCCGACGTCGCGCTACGCGAACTACCGGCGCGCGGCCGAGCTGCTGCTCTATCACCTCGACGACGCGGCGTCCGCGCAGGTGCCGGCGCAGCGCGCGCTCGAGCTCCAGCCCGACGATCACGTCGCGCTGATGCTCAACGTCGACGTGCTGATCGCGTCGGGTCAGCTCGAGGACGCGAGCCGCACGCTCGAGGCGGCGATCAGCGCGCAGAAGAAGCGCACGCCCGAGCTCGCCGTGCTGCAGCAGCGGATGGGTACGGTGTCGCTCCGCCTCGGCGACAAGGACGGCCAGCTCAACTGGCTGAAGAAGGCGTTCGACGTCGACCGCAAGAACGCGGAGGTCGCCGCCGAGCTCGCCCAGCTCGCCACCGAGATCGGCGACTACGAGCTGGCGCTCAAGCCGCTTCGCGCGATCACGCTGATGGACAACCCGTCACCGGTGACGCGGCCGATGGCGCTGCTCTGGGAAGCCAAGATCGAGCACGCGCGTGGCAACAAGGCGAAGGCCGAGCTGTGGGCGAAGAAGGCGCTGCGCGAGGACCCGGCCTTTGCCGACGCGCAGCAGTTCCTCGACGAGCTCGGCGGCTGATCGCTACGGCAGCAACCGCGCTCTAGAGCAATACGACGTTGAACCGACTCGCCTGCTGGACCGGCGGGCGGTTCGGCGTCGTCTTGATCAGGATCTGGCGGATCCCCTGCGGCCCACCCGCGAGCTGGAAATCGACGCTCTCGCCGATGCGCAGCAGCTGGTTCACGTTCGCGATCACCTGCGAGGTACCGTTCACGAAGTCGATCTGCACCGCCGTGATCGGGAAGTGACCCGACGTGGCCTCGACGCGCAGCTTGGTGAACGTGCCGAGCTCGGCGCCGACGCTGATCGCACGCGAGCCACCGGTGTTCGCGAAGGACAGGTCCCGAGCGACGGTGAGCCCGCTGACCGGAGCCTGGTAGACCGGCGGCTGGTACACCGGCGGCTGCGCGACCGGCGGCTGCGCATACGGCGGCTGGTACACGGGCGGCTGGTAGATCGGCGGGACCGGCTGCGCGATCGGCGGCTGCTCGGCGAAGCGCGTGCGCAGGCCGAACACCTGGAACGCGGCGCCGCGGCCGGCGTAGCTGGTGACGACGATCTTGTCGATCCCGCGGCGGCCCTGCGGCAGCGGGACCTGGAGTGACGGCATCCCCGACGACAGCCAGCGATTGACGGTGACCGTCTCGCGCGTGCCGTCATCGAACCGGATGCGGAGCGCGTAGACGTAGGTCGAGCCGGCGACGGTCTGCAGCCGGAGCTGCGCGAAGTGGTCGCGGCGCATGCCGATATCGATGATGTTGCGACGCGCCGAGGTCAGCGGCTCGGTCAGCGCGATCCAGGCGTGACCGCGGCCGCGCGGGATCGTGAGGTCGGTGCGATGATGATCGCGGACGATCGGCGCCGAGGTCGTGGGCGTGCCCCACGACGCGCGGGCGCTGGCGTCGAACGAGATGCTCGGCGCGGCGATCGCCGCGGACGACGAGCCGAGCACGAGCGTGGTGATGAGGGCCTTGATCTTCGACATGTGGGAGGTCTCCTGGAAGGAAGCCCGCAAGCTTCGGGGGGAGGTATTGCAGCGCGGGTGCCAGCCGGAACATGCCGGAACCATGAGCGTTCCCGGCAGCCGCGGGCTGCCGATGCTGCAGTCGCCTGCGGGATCCGCAGCCCGGGAATGGTCACAGCCGCGCGGGCCGGCGCGACTGGGCAGGAGGGTTTTGAGTCGGCGGCGCGGTGGCGGCTACATCGCGTAGAGCTGGTAGCTGGCGTCCGGGCTCGAGCGGCCGGCGATGATCGTCGAAGCGATGATCGAACCCGTCGTCGTAACGATCGTTGTAACGATCCGCGTCGATCCGGGCGGCGTTTGCAGCGCGAGTGCCATCGCAAGTAGCTGGAAAGCAGGATGGATACTTCGTCTGATCCTGCGACGTCGGCAGGGAACGGCTGCCGGAAGCTGCAGAGCGAAAACGTCCGAGGGTACGCTGCGCGGATGTCGGAACCGGTTCGCTACGAGCGTCAGGCTGCCATCGGCGTGATCACGCTGGATCGCGGCGCCAACCGCAACAGCATGACGCCGGAGTTGCTCGACTCGTTCGCGCGCGCGAGCGCGCGGGCCGCGGCCGATGCCGAGGCGCGCTGCCTCGTGATCACCGGCACCGGGACGTCGTTCTCGGCGGGCGCCGACTTCAAGTCCACGCTGCAGCGCGACGGCGATCACCGCGCGGGCAGCGAGCGCTCGTACGCGATGTACGAACCGTTCCTGTCGCTGCTCGAGGTCGCCGTGCCGATCATCGGCGCGCTGAACGGCCACGCGGTCGGCGGCGGGTTCGGGCTCGCGCTCGTCTGTGATCTCCGGATCGGCGCGCTCGAGGCGAAGTACGGCGCCAACTTCGTGCGGCTCGGCCTGGCCCCGGGGATGGCGATCAGCTACCTGCTGCCGCGGATCATCGGCCTGCCCCGCGCGAACGAGCTGCTGCTGACCGGCCGGCTCGTCGAGGGACGCGAGGCCGAGACCCTCGGGATCCTCAACCGCGCCGTGCCCGCCGCGGACGTGCTCGCCGAGGCGATGACGATGGCGCGCGCCATCGCGGAGGCCGCGCCGCTCGCGGTGCGGGCGACCAAGCGCGCGATCCACCGCGGGCTCGCACTGCAGATCCGCGAGGCCGCGCACGCCGAGGCCTATGCGCAGGCCGAGACGGTCGCCACCGACGACGCGCGTGAAGGCATCGCCGCGCTGCTCGCGAAGCGCCCGCCCACGTTCACGGGGCGGTGACTCAGGGGACGCTCGACGGCGCGGCCGCCGCCGTGGCAGGCGGCGGGACGCTCCCCTCGGGCGCACACGCGGTGAGCTCGGTGCGCAGCGCGCCCCGGGCGGCGAACGCGATCGGGCCCCACGGCGTGTCGATCGTGAGCGTCCACCAGCCTGCGCCGAGCTCCTCGAGCAGCACATCGCGATCGCCGACGATGTACCCGAGCGCCCTGCCCTTCCGCTCGAGGTAGAGGCACGTGCCGCTCGCGACCTGCTCGTTCGCCGTGATGTGCGGCGGCGGAGCGTCGGGATCCTGGACGCGGTGGATGCGACCGGGTGGATCGCGCCGCGACACGAAGCCGTGCAGCGTGACATCGCCATCGGCGTACGCGACCTCGACCCACGCGGCGTCGAGCTCGCGCACGATGTCGAGGAAGTAGCCATGCCCGACCAGCGCGAGCGACCGGCCGGTCCGCGTCGGCGCGGCGCGGATCACCGCACCCGGGGCCACCATCATCGTGCGACGCCCGGATGGCCGGCGTCCCGCTTTCGTGCCGACCGACCCGGTGTCGGCGAGCTCGGCGTCGGAGATCCAGCCGTCGATCTCGACCGCGCCGATGTACCGGATGCGCGCGGCCTGATCTTGCTTCGCGAGCCGAAGCACGATCGCGCCCGCCCGCAACATCACGTGCGCCTCGCCGATCGTGCTGCCGCCCGGGGCCGCGCTGACTCGCAGATCGCGCCGGAGCACGCCGAGCAAGCGGGCGCGATCGGTCCACACCGAGAATCGCGCATGCTCCAGGCGCACGGCCGCGCGCACGAGGTTGCCCTGACGCTCGATCACCGAGACCTCGAGCGGGCGGTTCCCACCCGGTCCGTCGATCGTCGCGCCGCCGAGCTCGAGCTGGACGCGTCCGGGGACGATCCAGGACACCGGCTCGCCGGGCGTGAGCGCCACGATCGGATCGATGGGCGGCGCGTCGTCGCTCGATCGCCGCAACGCACTCGCGGCCGGCGAGGCGTGCGGCGACGACGCGCCGGGCGGCGCGACCGGTGCGCCGCAGGCTGCGACGAGCAGCCACGCTGCCAGCAGCTCGACCTCGGCGCGCACGCGACCGCGACCACGGCGGTCAGCGGTGATGCGGCCCCTTGGTGCACGACTCCCACGCGGGTCGCGGGGGATCCTCGCCGGTGGCGCGGAGGTAGAGCGCGGCGACCGCCCACCCGGTGTCGACGTAGACCTTCGACCAGCCTTCGCGGGCTGACTTGCGCTCGCCGTGGCGCGTCGATGGTGCGAGTTGCACGCCGATGACCTCGCCCTCGGGCTGCTCGAACAGGCAGGTCCCGGTCGGGACCTCGACGCGATGGCTGTGCGACATCCCGAACCCGCTGCCGCTGCCCGTGCCGCCGAGCTGGAGGTCGCCGGTGGTCGCGACGAGCTCGGTCGCGAGGACATGCCCCCGGATCCGGGCGTGCCGCCGGATCACCTCGACCTCGGCCCACGTCTCGCGCGAGATCAGCGAGCCCACGAGCTCGGCGGATTCGACGACGGCGATCACCGGTGCGTCGGCGCGCGGTGCAGCGCGGATCGCGGTGTGCGGCGCGAACCGGGTGAGCGGGCGATCATCGACAGGTGGCCGGAAGCTCTCGATCGAGGTCCGCGCCAGCTGCGGCGGCTCCGGATCGTCGTCATCCGCGAGCCAGACGTTACCGACCACCGCGGCCGGCACGGTGCCCGCGACGGTGATGGCGTCGTCGCGCAGCTGGACGCGCCGGCGGTCGCGGCGATCGCCCGGCACGTCTGCTGCGACGTCGATCGCTGCACCGGCGGTCAGCCAGGCGCCCGAGCCCACCGCTGCGCGTCCCTGACTGTCGGCGAGCTGGATCGGCACGAGCACCGTCTGCCAGGTATCGGCGCGGTCGACCCACAGCGCGAGCCGCGCATCGTCATCCTCGATCACCACGCGGATCTGCGATGTGCTCTCACCGAGGACCGGCAAGATCCGATCGACGTCCTGCGGGTCGTGCTGGCGCGCGATCACGACGTCCATCGGCACGCCGGGGCGCGGTGAGGCATTCGTGATCCGGCGGAGCCGCACGCGGTGACGGATCCGATCGAGCACGCCCGGATCGCCGAGCTCCGCGGCGACCACATCGAAGCTCGCGCGCGGCAGGGCCGGCGTTCGCACCGCGACGTCAGTCGCGGCGGGACGATCCGGCGGTGGCAGAGGCTGGCTACATCCCACCAGGGTCCACGCGAACACGCAGGACCTGCGCAGGTCTGACCCGCGCCTCGAGCGCGGGCTTGAGGGATTCACTGACCCGCGCCTCGAGCGCGGCTTGAGGGATGCACCCGCACCCCGCGACGCTAGCTCATCTGCGGCGCGGGAGCCGACTCCGAGGTTATCCACCTCGCCGCGTAAGCCGCTACGCAGCGAGCAGCGATCGTGTCGAACCTGTCACGTGTTTTTGACAACTTACGACGCGCTGCGTCTCGCCTGAGTCTTGCAGCCACCAAAACCCGATGGAAATCGGTGTCATCACCAACCCCAACAGCCGCAAGAACCGCAACCGTCCGGACCGGGCGGAGCGGCTGCAGCGCATCGTCGGGGACATCGGCGAGGTCCACATGACCGCGTCGATCGCTGCGATCAAGCCGGTCCTCCGCGACTTCCTCCGCAAGCGCGCCCGCTACTGGGTCGCGGACGGCGGGGACGGCGCGCTCCACTGGATGCTTCGCATGGGCATGGAGGTCCTCCAGGAGGACGAGTTCATCGGCAAGCCGATGGCGCTGCCGATGGCGCTCCCCACCAAGGGCGGCACGATCGACTTCGTCGCCAACAACGTCGGCATCGAGGGGGACGCCGAGGGCATCCTCGGTGCGCTGCGCACCGCGGTCGAGCACGGCGGCATCATCGAGGACACCGAGGTCGACTCGATGGTCATCGACGGCGTCCAGCTGATCAACGGCGTCGACACCCCGTTCCGCACCTACGGCTTCGCGTCGGCCGCCGGTGGTGTCGGCCAGCGGTTCTACGCCAAGTACTACGCGGATCCGGATCCGAACCCGCGCACGATCGTGAAGGTCGTCGCCCAGACCGTCGCGTCGGCACCGATCGCGCTGTCGCCGCTCGCACGCCTGCCGTTCGGCGCGTGGAAGAGCTACGCGAAGGAGGTGTTCGAGCCGACGCAGTGCTCGGTCATCCTCGACGGCATGCGCCTCCCCGGCGACAAGTTCACCGGCGTCCACGTCGCGTCGATGTCGATCAACCTCGGCAACGTGCTGCGGTTCTTCGGCAAGGCCGACCAGCCGGGCCTGATGAACGCGATCGTCGGGACGCCGAGCCCGTGGAGCATCATCCGCAACATCCCGCGGATGGCGCGCGGCGAGGAGATGCGCGGTCGCAACATCCTCGACCGCCCGTGCCGCGAGATGATCATCGAGGCCACCGGCGAGGAGCTGATGGCGCCGATCATCGACGGCGAGTTCTACCGCGACGTCAAGAAGCTCGTGTACCGCGTCGGCCCGCGCGTGCGGATCCCGAAGGTCGTCGCCCCGAAGGCGGCGTAGCTCGGTCGCGGCGCGCTTCGCGACCGCGCTCTCAGGGCTTCGCGCAGCTCATCGTCGCAGGGCCCGCACCCGTGCTCTTGCAGGCGAGTGGCGCCTTGCACTTCGACGCCTGACACGCGGCGTTCTCGGTCTTGAAGCAGCGTCGACCCGCGACGAAGAAGCAGTCGTTGCGATCACCGGTGTAGCGCCACTTCCCCCACTTCGTGTTGGAGCCGTCGACCTCGCCGGCGGCCTTCGCGTCGGCGTACTGCTTCTCCTTCGCGGTCTGCGGCTCACCGGAGCTGGTCCGGGTCGTCGTGGGGCCACCGCCGCCACACCCGGAAGCCGAGACCAAGGCGAGGCCGAGCGCGAGGCCGAGCGCGAGGAGGATCGAGATCGAGCGCAGCGACATTCGCGCCGATCATGCCATAGTCGGAGCCGTGTCCGAAGACGACCGCGCTTTGATGGAGCGGCTCGCCGCGCTCGAAGCGGAGGTCCGCACCGACGCCGATGCCCAGCGCGTGCGCAAGGAAGCCGCGCTCGCGAAGGTCCGCGAGCAGCGCGCTCAGCAGCAGGCTGATCGCGACGAGCTGTCGGTTCGCCAGGCCGAGCTCGTGACCCGCAAGCGTCGCCCCACGGGTGCCGACGATCGCGCGGGCCGCAGCCGGCGCGACGAGGCCGAGGCCGACCACGGGGATGGGCTCGTCGGGGCGCTCGAGCTGGCGCGGCGCGCCAACGGGATGAAGGCGGAGCTGACGCGCGCACCCAAGGCCGGCGACAAGTCGTGGGTCAAATCGGGGCTGGCATCGATGGTCCTCGGCCCGATCGGCTGGCTCTATGCGGGCTCGTTGCGCGAGGCGGTCCCCGCGTCGGCGGCGTGGCTCGTGATCGCGGCGATCGCGAGCAAGCTCATCCCGATGTTTTTGCTGATGCCCGTGCTGATGGTGCTGCTGCCGCTCTCCGGGATCGCCGGCGCGGTGTATGCGCTGCAGTACAACCGCAAGGGCAGCCGGCAGCGGCTGTTCGACGGCGACAAGAAACCGAAGCAGCTGCCCCGCGGGTGAGTCCGTGTGCCCCGGTGGGCGCCGACTCACGGTACCCTCACCCCTCGTGTAAGCCAGGCCGCAACGGGCGGCCGTCCTCGTCGCTACGATGGGAGCAACCGTGAGATCGTTCCTCGCTCGGTCGGTGGTGCCCGGTGCCCCGCTCGTCATGCTGGCGCTGGCGCTGAGCCCCGGCGTCGCGCACGCCGAGCGGATCAAGGTCGCGGTCGTGCCGGGGCTGGCGGTCAACGTCGAGACCGCCCGCGTCGATGCGCTCGGCCAGGATCTCGCGAACGCGCTCGCGACCGAGCTCGACGTCGAAGCGATCGGCGGGCTCGAGGTGCGGCGACGGCTCCCCGCCGACGGCCTGCCGGCCGACTGCGTGACGACGCCGAGCTGCGTCACCGACGTCGCGACCCGGCTCGACGCGTCGCAGCTGCTGTTCGTCGTGATGGTCGATACCGGCGGCGGCACCTCGGTGCAGATCGACAGCACGTGGATCGAGCCCGCGAGCGGCCGCACCGCCGCCCGGCCCGTGATCGACCTCGCCGATCTCAAGGAGGCGCGGGCGCGGTTCGGCTCCGCGGCGCGCCAGCTGTTGCCCGACGCGCCGGTGCGCGCGAAGCCGGCCGGCGGGATCGGCGGCACGATGTCTGCCGAGGTCCCGCGGCACTTCACGCGGACCTCGCTGATCACCGCGGGCATCGCGGTGGTCGGGCTCGGCGTCAGCATCGGGTTCGGGCTGCGAACGCGCAGCCTGTTCGATGACTGCGATGGCGCGGCGATCGCGTGCACGAGCAGCGAGGAGAGCTCGATCCGCACGAGCGCGGTGATCGCCGACGTCGGCTTGCTGGCGGCGATCGGCGGCGCGATCGCGACCGCGGTGATCTATGCGTCGTCGGGCAGCGAGGCGCGCCTGATCGTCGGGCCGTCCGTCGAGGGCACCGGCACCGGGATGAGCGTGACGGCCTTCGGGAGGTTCTGATGAGCGACCCGGCGCCTGATGGTCCGCGCAGCCTGGCCGATCGCCTGATCGGCCAGGTCCTCGCGAACCGGTACCAGATCGAGCACAAGCTCGGCGAGGGGGCGATGGGGACGGTCTTCAAGGCCCGCCACGTCAAGGTCGGCCGGCCGTTCGCGGTCAAGGTCCTGCACCCGAAGCTGCTCGAGGATCACAAGGTCGCGCAGCGCTTCGAGCGCGAAGCCGAGCTCGCCGGGCGGCTCCATCACCCGAACGTGATCGGGGTCGTCGACGTGGGCGAGACCGCCGACGGGCTCCGCTACATGGTGATGGACTTCGCCGAGGGCAAGGATCTCGGCGAGCTCCTCGAGGAGGCGCCGATGACGCCCGCGCGGATCATCCAGCTGACGCGCCAGCTGCTCGAGGGGCTCTACCACGCGCACGAGGCGGGGCTGATCCACCGCGACTTCAAGCCCGAGAACGTGATCGTCGAGCTCGATGATCACGGCACCGAGGTCCCGCGCATCGTCGATTTCGGGATCGCGATCCTGCGCGACGCCGGCGACTCTTCGAGCACGCCGGGACGCCTCACCACGAATGGTCTCGTGCTCGGCACGCCGCACTACATGGCGCCCGAGCAAGCGGTGGCCGACCCGATCGATCACCGGATCGATCTGTTCGCGCTGGGGATCGTCATCTACGAGATGCTGTGCGGCAAGCTGCCGTTCGACGGCTCGGGTGTCGAGGTGGCGCGCGCGAACCTGCTGCTCGATCCGCCCCCGATGGCGGTGCGCGTGCCGCACCTCGAGGTCGATCCGCTGCTCGAGGCGTACGCCCGCCGGCTGATGGCGAAGCAGCGGGACGTTCGCCCCGCCACCGCGAAGGCCGCGCGCGAGCTGCTCGACCTGATCGATCGCGATCGCGCGGCCGCCGCCGTCGCGCTCGGGGTCCCCGTGCAGGTGGCGACCCGGCCGCCGCAGCGGACCGAGCCGGTGCCACCGCAGCCATCCGC
>JALZOI010000113.1 GCA_030857245.1 Myxococcota bacterium | reverse complement strand
TGACCCAACTGATGCGCGCACTCACTCGTCACGAGAACTCCACGCCCGCTGTTGCAACGCGAACGAAGGCCGCGTAGTGATCACCCCGACCGCCACCGAGATTCAACAGTCGACGGGACATCGCCTCGAGCCGGCTCCTCAGAAACAGGCAGCGGGCAGCGAGCAGCCGGCAGCGGGCAATGGAAGAAGATCCGCGCCGGCTCTCACCCCGACGTCTCTTCTATAGAGACTGCATTTCTCATTCGCCGCCGGCAGCGTGACGGATGCGCGAGCCGCATCGCTTCTCTTCCATTGCCGGTTGCCCGCTGCCCGTTGCCTGTCGCCCGCTTCTGCGGAAGTCATCACGCTCCCTCGCATCGCGATCACGTTCTTCTCCTCGCGGTGCCCCTACACCCACGCCGAGGCCTCCGCCCCCACGCGACCGCGCAACTCCGCGCCGTCCCCCGGGATCTCGGGGGTTGGGGCGGATGCGACCCCTCAATGGGAGCCTGGGGTCCCATGTTTCACCCGTGTCACACGGTCTGATTCTAACGAGTTGCAGTGTGCAACTCGTGGCACATCCGTTGCTCATTGGTTCGTCATCACAAACCCACCACTCGGGGCAAAGACACCAATGAACAATCTGAAGCTGATGATGTTCGCGGCCGCTGGGCTCCTCGCTCCGGCCGTTGCGCACGCGGAAATCAAGGGCGCCACGACGACCAAGGTCCTCGGGGCCGCTACCACCGACCTCGCCGAGGTCTCTGGTACCCCGGCGCGCCTCCGCCGCCAGAACGAACGTCAGCCCGGTAACGAGGACACCGCCCTCGCCTTCTTCGCCGACGGCAAGTCGGGCCTCCTGTTCTCGATGAACACCGAGCTCAACGGTGTTCGCGCGACGCATCGCATGCAGCTCGCGATGGTTCCCTTCTCCCTCGTGCAGGACGCGACCACCGGCGCCGTCAGCGCCGTCGCGAACATGACGGGTGCGAAGTACGTCACCGAGAACATCGGCAACGAGTACCGCAACGCCAACTACCCCGAGGCGTTCCCGATCGACGGCGGCGCGGCCATCTGCGCGGCCTACAACTACCAGGCGGCCGGCAGCAACGACACGAAGCGCTACGTCAAGTGCTTCGACTCGACCGGCGCCGTCAAGATGCCGCAGACGCTCGCCATCGCGAAGAACAACGACGACTGCTCGATGCGCCAGGACGGCGAGGGCTTCGTCAAGATCTCGAGCGCCGCGGGCAAGGACCACTTCGCCACCTACGCCGGCTGCAACGGCAACGGCCGCGACGACGGCTGGTACTTCGACATCAACATCAACAAGCAGGCCGACGGCTCCTACAAGCTCGTCAACAACTTCGACCTCTCGGTCGAGCCGCAGGAAGAGCGCTCGCGTGGCAAGTGCACGGCGTCCGCCGCCGACACCAACACGGTGTACTGCACGTGGACGGCGGGTAACAACCAGCCGCAGCGCGATGGCACGTGGATCGGCGCCATCGACGTCACCCCCGGCAAGTTCAAGGGCTCGAACCAGCAGGGCGCGCTCCTCTGGAAGATGCAGGTCGGCGGTCGCAAGCAGATCGAGGGTCGGACGACCTACTCGATGCGCGCGATGCACGACCGCATCCTCGCCAAGAACGCCACCACGGGCGCTCTCGAGCCGACCGACATGGTGATCTGGCGCTCCGGTGACCTCCGCGGCAACAACAACACCAATGGCAAGGGCGGCACCTACGAAGCCAACCAGATGGCGGTCATGAAGCTCGCCCGCAGCGGCATGACCTACGTCACCCCGATGACCAACATGGGTCCGAAGCTGCTCGGCCTCGACGGCACGCACCTCGCGCCCATGGGCACCGTGCTCGGTACCGAGGACGCGCTCAAGTTCGGCCTGCTCTTCAACTCCGGTAGCCACACCGGTGGCGGTTACGCCTCGCAGGTTCGCGCCGTCTCGTGGGACGCCACCACCGGCTTCTCGGACGCCGGCAGCTACGGCATCGCCCCGCACGATCGCCACCTCTACCCGAACTACACGGGCAACAACCCCGGTAACCAGGGTCGTAACCACGCCTCCGGCACGCTCATCCGCAACCCGTTCCTGATCGCTGGCTCGACCACCAAGGACGCGTACCTCACCGTGTGGACGACCTCCGGCAAGGACCAGGCGGACATGACGGACCCGAAGAAGAAGCTGTCCGCGTACATCTCGGTCCTCCCCGTCGCGCAGGTCGCCACGGCCCCGACGCCGCCCCCGGCGCAGCCGCAGGAGCCGCAGCAGCCGTCGGATGACCAGCCGGCCCCGATGGACGAGCCGACCGACGAGCCCACGCCTGACACCGCGGCCGACACGACCCTCGGTGGTTGCTCGACCGGTGGCTCCTCGACCGGCCTCGGCATGCTCCTCTTCCTCGGCCTCGCCGCGCTCCTCCGCCGCCGCTAACCGACCCCACTCGCAATTCAGGAGTCACCAATGCGTACTCTACTCGTACTGATTGCATCGGTCGGCCTGGTCGGCTGCGTGGGCGACGTCGAGACCGGTTCCAACGTGAACCCCAACGACCCGACCGACGACGGCAATGACAACGACGACAACCCCGCTGGCGGCAACCTGACTGCAGCTCGCCAGCTCTTCGACACGACCGTCTACACCGTCATCGCGCAGAAGTGCACCGGCGGCGCCTGTCACTCGGAGTCGGCGACGGGCACGACCCTGACCCGCTTCGTCGCGACCGACGCGACCAAGGGCTGGGAGATGGCGGTCGGCTACCAGGCGCTGGTCGGCAACTTCGCGGCGAGCGCCGCGCCGATCCTGACGATGATCAAGCCCGGCCACAAGGGCGTCGTCTACGCCGCCGAGGAGGAGCAGAAGATCGTTGCCTGGCTCGATGCCGAGGTCGCGGCCCGCAACGGCCAGCCCGTCGGCCCCCCGCCGACCGGTGGTGAGACCCTCTCGCAGGCGACCGAGCGCGTCCTGTCCGCCTTCGCAGGCTGCATGACGTACGACAACTTCCGCGCTGCGAACATGTCGCAGGCGTGGGGTGGCATGGAGGCGCAGAACAACCAGAACTGCGACAACTGCCACGCGACCGGTGGCGAAGGCTTCATCGCTTCGCGCCAGCCGCAGTTCATGTTCGACGTCGTCTCGACCAAGAAGTACTTCTTCCTGCAGTACTTCACCGTCAACCTGACGATGGGCGCGGCGATGGCGAAGGTCGAGCTCAACAAGTCCTCGTTCCTCGGTGTCGCGAACGGCCAGGCCCCGCACCTCGAGCACCCGCGCTTCAACGCGCTGCAGAACCCGGGCATGACGGCCTCGCTCAAGTTCTACGACGCGACGATGTTGCGCGTGAACACGGCCGGCCTGTGCGCGCCGCGGAAGCTCGACAACCAGTAGGTCACCCGATCCGGTTTGTGTGATGCGAAGGCGCCATCCCGGCGCCTTTGTTCAGTTTCGGCGGTATCCTCGGAGCCCTTCATGAGCAATCCACGCTCGCCGGCCGCAGCCGGCTCGCTCGTCGGCGGCGACGGCCGCACCCACATCAATTCGCGCCTGATGCGCGAGTCCCTCCAGAACAAAGGCGTGCTGTCGCAGACCGACAGCGATCGCGACCTCCAGATCTTTCCTGACGTCTCGATGGTGTCGATCGGCGGGCAGAGCATCTTCGACCGCGGCAAGGCAGCGATCTTGCCGCTCGTCGAAGAGCTCGTGGAGATCAAGCGCGACAAGGCGCTGAAGATGGTGGTCGGCGTGGGCGGCGGGACGCGCGTGCGGCACACGATCTCGATCGCCGTCGATCTCGGCCTGCCGGTCGGCGGCATGGCGCAGCTCGTCGGTGCGATGGAGGAGCTCAACGCGATCCTGCTGAACACGTTGCTCGCGCCGCACGGCTCGATGCCGATGCAGCGCGACCACTTCTGGGATCTCCCGCTGTACTTCGATGCCGGCATCACGCCGATCGCGATCTCGGTGCCGCCCTTCCACTTCTGGGAGCCGCCGCCGGCCGAGGGGCACCTGCCACTCCACGGCTCGGACTTCGGGCTGTTCCAGCTCGCCGAGGTGCTCGGCATGAAGCAGGCGATCTTCGTCAAGGACGAGGACGGCCTCTACGACAAGGACCCGAAGCAGCACGCCGACGCGAAGCTCGTCGCGCCGAGCGGCAAGATCGAGCTCGCGGACCTGATGAAGCGGCTGCCGCAGGAGAACATCCTCGACCTCGAGCTCTACGAGGCGTTCGCGACCGCGAAGAGCTGCCGGCGGGTCGTCATCGTCAACGGGCTCAAGCGCGGCCAGCTCGCGGCGGCGCTGCGCGGCGAGGACGTCGGCACCGTGATCGTCAAGGAGGCTCGCCGTGGCTGAGCGCAGGACCATCGAGTCGACGCTGTCGACCGACGCCGGTGAGCACATCGAGTACCGGCCCGGCGCGGTCATGCCCGACGTCAAGGTCGTCAAGATCGGCGGGCAGAGCGTGCTCGATCGCGGGCGCGCCGCGCTGTTCCCGATCCTCGAGGAGATCGTCGAGGCGCGGAAGCTCGGCATCAAGGTCGTGCTACTCGCGGGCGGCGGCACGCGCGCCCGCCACATCTACTCGATCGCCTCGGAGCTCGAGGTGCCGACCGGCGTGGTCGCGACGCTCGGCAAGTACATCCCGATGCAGAACGCGCGGATGCTGCAGATGCTGCTCGCGAAGCATGGCGGCATCTACATGCTGCCGGATGACTTCGAGAAGCTGCCGCTCTACCTCCAGATGGGCTGCATCCCCGTGATGAGCGGCATGCCGCCGTTCGGCTACTGGGAGAAGCGCGAGGAAGGCAGCCGGATCCCGCCGCATCGCACCGATGCCGGCGTGTTCCTGTCGGCCGAGTTCCTCGGATCGCCGCGCGCGATCTTCATCAAGGACGAGGACGGCCTCTACACCGACGATCCCAAGAAGGATCCGACGGCGACGCACATCCCACGGATCACCGCGAAGGAGCTCACCGCCCGCGGGCTGCCGGACGTCGTCGTCGAGCGGGTCGTCGTGGAGTACCTGCCCCGCGCGCAGTGGTGCAAGGAGCTGCAGATCGTCAACGGGCTCAAGCCCGGCCAGGTGCTCGCCGCCCTCAAGGGAGAAGATGTCGGGACGATCATCACCGCCACGTAGGGGGCCACGTAGGGGGCCACGGAGGGGGCGACCGAGCCTGCTCCTCGTCGCCGCGGCGCTGGGCTGCGCCGGCGGCGCCAGGGCGCCCGAGGCGGATCCGGGCGCGCTCAAGACGCTCGCGACGACGATGATCGATCGGCTGCCCCCGCCGGGGTTCGCCGAGTGCACCGGCGAGCAGGTGCTCGGCGGCGCGACGCTGACGGCGACCACGGTGCTCCGGCTCGCCGCGCAGGAAGTGCCGGCCAAGCCCGAGTTCTTCGAGTGGGTCAACCCGCACGAGCTCGACAGCCCCGCCGCGCGGACGCTGATCGACGCCAAGGCGAGCCCCACCGCGAAGCGCCAGGCGGCGGCGGAGCTGCTCGCCGCGCCGTTCTACCTGGTCTACCTCGTCGACCTGGTGAATGCGCCGATGGCCCTCGAGGTCAAGGAGCTCAAGCGTGGCACCGGCGGCGGACGCGCGATCCGGTTCGACCGCCAGGGCAACGCGGTGTGTTCCCGCGTGTTCATCTGGCAGAACGACAAGGAGAAGAGCGACTGGGCGATCAAGCAGAGCGATCGCCCGCGCATCGATCCCGCCGTCGCCAAGTTGCTGCAGGACGATCTGCGCCACGAGCTGCTGAAGCGCATCACGATCCTCGCGCAGCCGCCGCCGACGGGCTCGATGCCCGAGCGTACGCCCGACAACCTCGGCAATTGACACGCGCCCCGCAGGGGCGCCGGGCAGCGGAGGCGAGCATGGACGGACGGCGCCGGGCGCGCGGCGGCCCCTTACGTCGCCGCTATCAATCGCACGTCTCGCGCACGGCGCTGCTGAGCGCGGCGTCCTTGATCACGCCATCCTGGATCTGGCCCTGCGCCCAGCGCGTGCAGATCGCCATCTCCGTGAGCGGCTCGCCGTCCTCGTCGACGAAGTAGTCGATCGCGAACACGGCACGCGCCTTGTTGATGAACGGCCGGGCCTGGTCGCACACGCCGTGCTCGGCGCAGCGGTCGGCGACCAGGAAGTCGAAGTCGTCGGAGAGCTCGTCGGACTGCGCGGTGATCGTGTAGCCGTTGCGCATGCCGGCCGATAGCTCGCGCTGGTGGGCCTGCGCGGCGACCTCGACGCTCCAGCTCGTGTGCTCGCGGATCGGGATGCTGCCGAAGCCGTGGCCGATCGTCGACTCGTAAGCGACCGCGTCATTGCGATCCGTCGCGACGCCGTCGCAGCCGATCGCCTTCGCAAGATCGAACCGCTCGAACAGGATGGCCGCGAACCGCGCGCGGCTGTCGGCTCGGACGTCAAGGAAGCGCTCGATCGTGCCGGTCTCCGTCGTGCTCCAGCCGATCACGCTGTTCGCGGCGGGGTTCGTCGGGCGGTTCGGCGGCGTGGCCTCGAAGCCCGGGAACTTCCGCGCGTCGGGGTCATCGAGGTGGATGGCGCCGGTGTCGACGTGACAGATGACGATCGCCGGCGGGGTCTGGGCCTTCAGCGTCGCGATCGCGGTCGCGAGCTCACCCGCAGGGACGCTGACCGGATCCCCGTCGCCGTAGTCGAGCATCATGGGTGCGGGCACGACGTCCCAGAGATCCAGCATGTACATCGCCCGCGGGGTGGTGAGGTCGAAGGGCGGCGTGAGCTGGATGTCCCAGTTCCGCGCCTCCCCCGGGGACGGGGTCCACCACGGCAGTTCGAACGCATCCACGGCAGTGGCGTCCTGCTGCGCATCGGGCCGCAGCGGTGAGCCCTTGCAGGCGGCCACCGCTCCGAGCCCCAGCATGACGACGCAGGTCGGCGCGAGTCGTGGCATCCATCCCATGCCGCGATTCTACGCCGAGGTCGCGCGGTTCAGGAGCCGCTACCCGCGCTGCCGCCGCCCGTGCCCACGCCGCCCCCGCCGCCGGTGCCCGCGCCGCCACCGGTGCCGTCCTTGCGCTCCTTGCCCTTGCTGTCGCCCTCGCCGGAGTGGTTGCCGCCGTGCTCGCCCTTGCCACCGCCGACGCCGCCGCTGTTGCCGGCGTCACCTGCCTTGACGTTGGTCTTGACGTACTCGGCGGCCTTGGCGATCCGCTCGTCGATCAGCGCCTTGTGCTCGGCCGCCGCGCCGGTGGGGGTGATCGTGATCGTGACACCCTTCGCATCATTCTTCGCCTTCGCGGTGCCACCCTCGCCGAGATAGACCGGGCAAATGCCCTGGCCGCCGCCGTGGGTGCCCTTCTGGTCGTGTGCCGCACCGGGGGTCCCCTCGGCCTTCTCCTTGAGCAGCTCCGCGGCGCGACGCTGGATCGACTTGATCGCGTCCTTGTCGCGCGACGTGATCGCGAGCACCACCGTCTTGCCCTTGACCGTCGCGGCGGTCGTCGACCCGAACACGGTGCTCGGGCAGTTCCCCGCCCGCTTGGTCATCTCGGTGCCCGCGGCGGCGGAGCCGGCCATCGGGTCGGAGCCCGCCGAGCCCGCCATCGCGGCCGAGCCGGCCATCGGATCCGCGGAACCGGCGGAGCCGGCGGAGCCCATCGTGTCGGAGCCCATCATGGCGGATCCGGAGGCGGGTGCCGGCGACACCTCCGCCTGCTTCTTCTTGCAGGCCACGCTGAACGTCAGGGACACGGCAAGCAGGGTCATCGCGGTGCGCATCAGGGTCCTCCGGACCGCATGCTACAACCTTTCCCGTGCGGCTCTGGCCCCTCGCAGCCCTTCTGTGCGGCTCGGTGGCGGTGGCCGTGGCCGCGCCGGATCCCGAGATCCGGCTGCCACCAGGGACCCGCACCGACGCCAGTGGGCAGCTGGTCTCCACGCGCGGGCTCCGCGACACGACCGATGCGATCTCGAAAGATCTCGCCCGCCGCGGGATCGCCGCTCGCCAGGTGGGCCCCTATCGGGTCCGCGCCGTCGAGCTCACCCGGTTCATCAGCGAGACGCCGGCGACCTCCTGGCTCGCGATTCACGTGCTTCGCACGGGCGGCAAGACACTGATCTTCTTCGTTCGGCGGCCGACCTCTTGACGAAACGTGCGCCGCCCGTTAGAAACCGGCCCTCACTCGGGGATCGTCTAATGGCAGGACGCAAGACTCTGACTCTTGCTATCTAGGTTCGAATCCTAGTCCCCGAACCAAGAAGGCTTGACCGTTCGAATCGCTCCAGGTAGAACGCATTTCCTCGGCTTCGACGCTCTCTCTCAACCCGGCCCCATAGTCTAGCGGTTAGGACGTCGCCCTCTCACGGCGAAAACAAGGGTTCAAGTCCCTTTGGGGTCACCACTTTTTCCAGCGATCACCGGCCTTTCTCTCGGATAGCAGAGGCTGGAGCAAGAGCGAGCGGCTCTCCAACAAAGAGCCAACCACGATCTTGGCGACTTGCGACGGGCTCACGCATCACGCCCGCACTCCCAATCGCGCAGCAGCTGCCGCTGGCGTTCGACCTCCGCAGTGCGCCCGATGCCCTCCGAACCCGACGTCGACCAAGATGCCCAGATCACGTACGCGTCGATGACGAGCGCCTGCATCGCAAGCGCCGCTTCACGATGTCCCGCCACCCGCGCGAGCTCCGCGCCACGAGACGCATAGCCAATCGCGTCGACAAACTTGTGCGCATCGCTCGCGCGCAGCTCCCGCAAGTGCGCGATCGCCTCGTCCCATCGCCCCGCACGCACGCGCCGCTCGACCTCGATCACGTCATCCGAGAGCACGTGCCCGAGCTCGTTGCGCGCGCCGGATCCCGGCGGCAGCTCGAGCTCGCACTCGCGCAGCCAGCGCTGGTTATTGAGGTTGCGATCCGCCGGAGCGAACCAGATCCCGTGCGCGGTCATTGCGGTCTCGAGCGTCTGGATCGCTTCGCGATACCCAGCCTCGCGCAGTCCGCTCGCCCGTCGATCTTCGGTCACCGCCAGGCGCATCGACCGCAATGCGTTCCGCAGCCAACCGCGCGCCGCCTCGTACGCTCCACGCCGCTCGTGGCAGAACGCGCGGTCGAAGGTGTCGTTGCAGCGCAGCGCGGCTCCATATACCTCGTATGCCTCGGCGGCCCTCCCCGAGATCTCGAGCAACAGCCCGCACGCAGCCTGCGAGGCTCCGACCCACGCGCTTCGTGTGGTCGCTGCGATGCACCAGTCAAGCGCGGTCTCGATGGCCAGACCGGTGACCGTCCACTGCACACCACAGCTGCACCGCAGCACGAGATCCGCATCTCGCTCGGTGAGCCGTGCCCTGGCGGTAGCGATGGCGTGCGGCTCGCCGGAGCACTTCGGGCACGATGCGTCGATCACGGTGAAGTCTTACCCACCCTCGCTGGTGGGTGCATCGGCCGGCGTCGAGAACGACAGCACTGCAAAAACTACGTCGCGCGAGACCGCGGATGCGGTTCCCGTTTCGGACGGTCGTTTCGGGTGGGTCGTTCCGGATCGTACTGACGTTCGGTGCTCGATCGAGGTTCCGCAGCTCCGCTACTCCCGCTGCTCCGGCCGATCCCGCCGCTCGCAGTCTTCGCGCGTTCTTGATTTGAGTGAAGGCACCTCCCATGGGAGCCATGACTCGTGGCGCGGCTCCTCGATTCGAACACCCCATCGCGACGCGTGCTCGTTGTGGACGACTATGTCGACAGCGCGGAGATCATCTCGACGTACATCGAGATCCTCGGGCACGAGTGTCGGTTCGCGGTGCGCGGCTACGAGGCGCTCGAGATCGCGGCGACCTTCCGTCCCGACATCGTGATCCTCGATCTCGATCTCCCGGACCTGCACGGCTGCGAGGTGGCCCGGATGCTGCGCCGCACGACCGAGACCCCGCTCCAGCTGATCGCGCTGACCGGGTCGGCGCGCCCCGCGGACCGCGATCGCGCGAGCGCCGCGGGCTTCGACCGCTTCTTCGTGAAGCCGGTGGGCCTCGCGGCCCTCGGGGAGATCCTCGCGCAGGCCGGGGCGACCGCGAGCGCCGCGGCGGTCGCTCGCGGTCCGGCTTGAGCGTCCGCTCGCATCACTCCCACGTGCCCTGCACGATCACCGTGACGACGCGGCCCGTCGAGCGGAAGCCATCGCGAACCTCGGGGCGGGCAGCGAGCGCGTCCTCGACGCGAACCACCAGGAGGTGCTCGGTGCCGAGCCTGGCGGTCGCGTTCGCCTCGACGAGGGTGTAGCCCGCGAGCTGCTCGCCGCCGTCGATCACCGCGCCCACGTACTTCACGCGCACGAGCGCGGTGGTGGCGCCGGGCAGCGTGACCTGCGCCCAGCCATCCAGCTTGTGGTGCGGCAGGAAATCGAGCGGCTCGTTCGAGAGCGCACTCGACGCGCGGATGTACTGATAGCCGCTGCCGAGCTCGAGGCGAGAGTGCACGCGCCCGCGCGCGATCACGTCGATGCCATGGATGTCGAGCTCGCCGGTGTTGACGAACCTGCCCATCGACTGCCGGATCGTCCCCGTGGTGTGGCGGTAGAACGGCGCGAGCTCGAGGTGCAGCCGCTCGCCGACGTGCTCGATGGCGCGGACCTCGGCGTGGGCGACGCGCTCGGACGCCAGCGTCGGGTCGCCCATCGTGGCGTCGAAGCGCTCGCGCAGGCTCGGCAACCGGCCCTTGTAGCCGCCGGTCGACGTCAGCTCGAGGTGGCGCAGCGGCCGGTACTTGAGGACGACCTTGGCCTCGGGCCACGGGTCGGCGCCCACGCCGATCGGCACCGCGACGCCGCCGGCCGCATCGAGGCGCCAGCGCTTGCGCTCGTACTGCAGCCCGCTCGCGACCTCGGCGAGTGACAGCTCACCGCGCGACAGCTTCGCCGTGTCGGTCACCTCGACGGTCTCGTGGCTGAGGCTGCCCGAGACGATCCAGCGGAAGTCCTTCGCGAACGGCCGCGTCGCGAGGCCCATGCCCGCGTAGCGCGTCCCGCTGATGTCCTCGAGGCGGACCTGATCGAGCAGCGCCGGATCGAGGAAGTAGCGCGAGCGGCGGCGGAGCGCGTGCACCGAGGCCTGCCCTTGCAGCTGGAGCTTGCCGACCTTGTCGTCGACTTTCACCGACGCCCGCGCCTGGGTCTCGCGGTCGATCATCACGATCGGCGCGGTGGCGACGGTGTCGCTCGGCGGCGAGATGTAGTGGCGATCGTCGAGGAAGCCATCGAGGACCGCACGGCGATCGCCGCGGCGGTACTCGAGGCGTGCCGCGCCGGTCGCCGCCCGCTTGCCCTCACCGATGCTCGCCTCCATCGGCAGCGCGTACTCGCGCCCGCCGATCAGGTTCGACGACGACACCCGGAGCGCGAGGTGCTTCGCGAGGGCGACGCGCGCGGTGCCCGTCATCCCGAAGCTCGGCAGCGAATCGCCGAGCAGCCGGCCGACGACGAGCTGCGGCCCGATCGCATCGCGCGTGTGGACCTCGATGACGCCGCCCGAGCCGCCGGGGCCATCGATCGGGGACTGCGGCGTCGTCGAGACCCGGATCTGCACGATGTCGGTGATCGGGATCGTCGTCGGATCGAACGTGCCGTAGTACGGATCGCTGACCGCGACGCCGTCGATCAGGATCGTGACCTCGCCCTTGCGCGCACCACGGATGTCGAACTGGCGACCGCCACGGCCGGCGTCGCGGACGGTGACGTCGGGCAGCATCGCGAGGGCGCTGCCGAGATCGACCGCGCCGCGTGCCGCGAGCTGCTCGCCGGTGAACCGCACGCTGGTGTCACGATCGAACGGCTTGTCGGGCCGCTCGTCGAAGATCTCGATCGCCTCGCCCTCCGCGAGCTTCTGCAGGTCGTCGTCGGACAGCCCCGCGGGTGGCGCTGGCTCGGCGCTGGACGGCGCGAGCACCGGCGGCGGCGCGTCGTCCGCCGCGGCGGCACCGGCGACGCCGGTCACCAGCAGCAGGCTCGCGACACGCGCGCGACGGGACATCACGCGAATCGTAACGTCAACGCGTGCAGTTGTTCGGTGCGGCGGGCTTGCAGACGCCCATGTTGTTGCACTGCACGACGGTGCCGGCCTGCTGCGGGCACGTCGAGTTGTCGCCCGGCGTACAGGCCTGCGTGCAGATCTGGAGCGCGGAGCCCGAGAACACCCGGCAGCTGGCCGACGTGCACTGCGCGTTCGTGGTGCACGGGTCGTAGAGCGCGTTCGTGCAGGCCATCACCGCGGTGGCGTCGACACCCGCATCGGTGCCCGGCGCGCCGTCCGAGGTCGTGGAGGCATCGGTGGCGGGCGGATCCTCCTCGCCGGAGGTGCAGCCGGCGAGGCCCCCCGCGAGGGTGAGGGCGCAGAGAGCGAGCAAGCAACCGGGGGCGATGCGCATGTGGCTCGCGGATACTGCAGCGCGAATGCCACCCGGATCCGCCGCCGATCCGGCCCGTGCTCCGGGCCGGTGTCATCACGCTGCAACACGCCGGCTCGCATCCGCCCGAACCCTGGTCGGTGGGCTCGCCGGGGCGCGGTCGGCGCCGGGGGGTAGGCTCACCGTCGGTGAGGGGCGCGGGCCTCTGGGGCGATCTACGAGGTCGCCGGCGGATCTGGTGGCTGCGTCGCTTGCGCGGCCGCCGGCGTCTGTCGAGGATACGAGCGGGCGCCCGGGGGCGCCGCCAAGGAGGGTGATCACATGCAGGAATCGACGACCAACGGCGTGCACCATGACGAGCTGATCTCGAACCAGGACGGCCTCCGCAGCAACCAGGAGAAGATCCTGGCGAACCAGGAGAAGATCCTCGCGAACCAGGCGCGGATCGCCGGCAACCAGGAGCAACTCGCGAAGATCATCGCGAACCAGCGGACGATCCTCGGCAACCAGAAGGCGATCGCCGGCAATCAGAAGAAGCTCGACCAGGTCCTCGCGAACCAGGCCAAGATCGCGGTCAACCAGAAGAAGCTCGACCAGGTCCTCGCGAACCAGAAGGCGATCGCCCGCACCCAGAAGAAGCTCGATCAGGTCCTCGCGAACCAGGCCCGGATCGCCGGCAACCAGAAGAAGCTGGACCAGGTCCTCGCGAACCAGAAGACCATCGTCGCGAACCAGAAGCGCATCATCGCGAAGCGGTAATGGATTTGCTCGAGCGAGCGACCGCGCTCGCGGCGTGCTCGCTGTTCGCCGAGCTCGCACCGGCCGTGGTGGTCCGCCTCGCGGAACGCGCCCGCCCGAGCGAGCTCGAGGCGGGAGAGCGGCGGACCACCGACGACCACGTCTGGATCGTCGCGCACGGCGCGCTCGCCATCGTCGCGCGCGGCGAGGCGGCGTTCGAGGCCTCGGTGAGCTCCATGAAGCGGCACGGCCAGGTCGCCGGGCCCGGGCACATCGTCGGGCTCATCCGCGTGGTCGCGCCGGCCACGGCGGTCGTCGACGCGATCGCGGAGCGGCCCTCCACGGTGCTCGCGCTCGCGCTCGATGACGTGCGCGACGTCCTCGAGGAAGACCCGGGCGCCCTCGCCGCGCTCGCCGACGCCCTCGCCCGCCAGCTGTTGCAAGGCGCGCCGTGAATCGCCGCGCCTTCCTGCTCGGCGCCGCGATGGTGCTGTTCGGCAACCTCGTCGCGGTGGCGCTCCGCTCGTTCGCGGAGGCCGCGTTCCTCGCGACCTACGGCGCCAAGCAGCTGCCGTGGCTGCTGATCGCGAACGCCGGCGGCTTCGCCGGCGCCACGCTCGGCTATGACCTGATCACCCGACGCGCGCGCACCCGCGTCGTCGACCTCGCGTTGCTCGGGGCGCTCGGGGTCGCCGCGGCGGTCGCGCCCTCACTGCTCGCTGCCGGCGCACCGCCGGTCGTCCTCGTCGTGGGCCTCGCCGCGATCTCGCAGGTCGCCGGGCTCGCGCTGTGGAACAGCGTCGCCGCCGCGGTGGCCGGCCGCGATGCCCGGCGC
>JALZOI010000664.1 GCA_030857245.1 Myxococcota bacterium | reverse complement strand
ACGCGGCGACGAGCGGGCGCCGCGGCCGGCCGGGCTTCGCGCGCGCCGCCTTCACGGACTCCGCGACCGCCGCCGCGCCGCTCGTGCAGTTGTCGCAGTGACCGCACGCTGACGCCGCCGCCTCGCCGAAGTACGCCTCGATGATCTGGCCGCGGCACGCCGTGGTCTGCGCGTACTGCACGACGGCCTCGAGCCGCGCGTGAACTTCTCCACGGCGACCTGGTGCTCGGCGAGCCGATCGGTCTGGTCCTTCATCAGCGCGAGCAGCGGCGACACGACGACCGTGGCGTGCGGCAGGAACGTGGCGGGCAGCTGAAAGCACAGCGACTTTCCGCCACCCGTCGGGAGGATCCCGATGGAGTCGCGCCCATCGAGGACCGCGCGTAGTAACTCCGCCTGGCCCGGCCGCAAGGTCGCGATGCCGAACCGGTGCTTGGCCTCGCTCAGCAGGCGAGTCCAGCTCACAGCCGCTGCCATCGCCGAGGTGGACTGCACGCTGTGTGCCGGGCCTGCATGAATGGGATGCGGCGGCGCGCGGGGCGCGCGCGGTCCCAGGCCCTCGCAACAGATCGGTCCGATGGCGGACGACCCGCACGCCCGCGGTGGCCGACTGCGCCGTGCACCATGCGCGCACGCTGGTGGCTTCTCGAGCTGGCGTGCGACGACCCGCGGCGGGGCGGGCGCGTGGAGCTGCCGGTTCGGGCGCGACGTGCCGCGGCCGGAGTGCGATATGGTCGCGGGCAGATGGAACGAGACCACGCCGGGGGCGTGCGGGGCGGGGGACGCTGCGGGTGACCGAGGAGAGTGAGTCGATGGACGACCGAGTGACAGCCCTCGAGCGCGAGTGCGCGGAGCTCCGACGGCAGCTCGCCGCCAGCGAGCAGGCACGCATGACGGATGCTGCCTTCCTCGCGTCGCTCCTCGCGGCGGTGCCCGCGTTCATCATGCGGACCGACGACGCGATGCGGCTCCTCTACATCAATCGCGTCCAGGCCGGCTTGACGATGGACGAGGTGATCGGTCGCGACCTGTGGGACTTCATGCACCCGGACTCGATCGCGCCCGCGCGGAGCTGCATCGAGAAGGTCCTGGCGTCGGGGCAAGCGGGCAACTACGAGGCGATCGGCAGCGGCTCCGATGGCACGCCGCGGTACTACGAGACCTTCGTCACGTCGCTGCCATCGCCATCGGGTGGGGTCGGTGTCTGCCTCGTGTCCGTCGACGTCACGCAGCTGCGCCTGCGCGATCTCGAGCTCCGCCGCAGCGAGGAGGAGCTGCGGGTCGCCGTCGAGGCCACGGGGATCGGGCTGTGGAGCTGGATCCTGGCGACCAACGAGGTCCACTGGTACCCGCGCACCTACGAGGTCTTCGGGCGCACGACCCCCGTCAATCTGCCCAGCTACATCGAGCTCCTCGTGCACCCCGATGATCGCGAGCTGCTCCGCGCCAGCAGCGCGAGTTCGACCGCGGGTGGCCCGTTCAGCGGCCCGATCCATCGCGTGATCGCCGATGACGGCTCGGTCCGCTGGATCCTGTCGCGCGGCCACACCGAGCTCGACGCCAGCGGCGCCCCGGCGCGCGTGATCGGCGGCAGCCTCGACGTCACCCAGCAGCACGAGCTCGAGGAGCAGCTGCGGCACGCGCAGCGGCTCGATGCCGTCGGTCACCTCACCGCCGGCGTCGCGCACAACTTCAACAACATGCTGACGGTGATGCTGGCGACGCTCGAGATCCTCACGAAGCGGGTCTCGAGCGACGACCGCTGGTTGATCGACGGCGCGCTCGAAGCCGCACAACGCAGCAGCGACATGGTGCGGCAGCTCATGACGTTCACCGGGCAGCGCGCGCGGCCCGACCGTCACCCGCACGCGATCGGTCCGCTGATCGAGCAGGTCGTCGAGATGTGCCGGCAGACCTTCGATCGACACATCACGCTCGCGTGCGTCGTGGCGCCGGACCTGCCGCGCATCCGCTGTACGGCGAACGAGATCGAGCAGGTGCTGATGAACCTGCTCGTCAACTCACGCGACGCCGTGATCGACAGCGGCCGCCCGGCGGCACAGATCACGGTGGCCGTGGATGCACGCCCCGCGCTGGAGGCGGCCGGGGCCCGCTCCGTGCGGATCACCGTCACCGACGACGGGATCGGGATGACCGAGGACGTGGTGCGGCAGGCCTTCGATCCGTTCTTCACGACGAAGGAGGTCGGGCGTGGCACCGGCCTCGGGCTCACCACCAGCTACGCGATCGTCCGCGAGCTCGACGGCACGATGACGTGTGACTCGTCGCCCGGCGTCGGCACCACCTTCTGCGTGTGCCTGCCGGGGACCGCGGGCGTCGAGCCCACGGTCGAGGCGGTGCCCCCCGCGTCGGTGACGCGCCGGCGGGTGCTGCTCGTCGATGACGATCACTCCGTGCGCCGCGCGATCACGGAGTTGCTGACCAGCGAGGGCTTCGACGTCGACGCGAGGGCGAGCGGCGAGGCTGGGCTCGCGCACCTCGCGACCGGCGCACCGCTCGACGTCATCCTCCTCGATCGCTCGATGCCGGGGGCGCCCGGGGAGGCCTACGTCCCGCGGATCCGGGCACTGGCGCCGCGCACCCCGATCATGATGTTCACCGGCCAGGCGGTCGCGCCGGCGGTGGCTGCTCTCGTCGACCACGTCCTCCTGAAGCCGGTGAATGGCGCCGCGCTCGTCGAGGCGATCGAGGCGCTGGTGGAGCGGTTCGCGAGCCGCGGCGACGCCGAGGGCACCGAATAACGGCTGTGATCGCCCGGGCTTGTGCGATATTTCGGATCGGCGTGCTCGGCTAGGTTCGCTCGCGCTCCTCATCAGCGAACCCCTCTGACCGGCACGGCACGCTCGAACCCGACGCCTGCCTGCGGTCGCTAGCTTTTCAGGAGCCTCTGTCATGTCGATCCAGCTCACGCTCGTGTCCTCGCTCTCGCTGCTCTCCCTCGGTGCCTGCGCGTCGCAGGTCGATGGGGGCGACCAGGGCACCGCGCTCGCGACCCTCTCGGGCTCGGTCCAGATCAGCCCGCTCGCGCCGCCGCCGCCGCCCGCCGAGGTCGCGGTCGTCTGGGTCGTGCCGTCCGGCGGTCCGTCCAGCGTCGGCGCCGACACCGTCGAGGTCGCGGGCAGCTTCCCCGCGCAGTTCGAGCTCTCGATCTACATCCCGCCGACCCCCGACATGCTGACCGAGCTCGACGGCGATGCGTTCGGCATCGGCTACATCGTCGCGGGCGAGGTCGGCAGCCCCGATCACACGGACTCCGCGGGCTGGCTCGGCGCCGAGCTCGACCAGGTGCTCGTCTACCTGCCCGCCACGCCGCCCGCGGGCAGCGCGCTCTCGGGCTTCCTGCGCGGCACGCCGGCGCCCGGCTTCCACCTGTATGACGTCCGCCGGCTGACCGAGACCGAGCGCCAGGCGCGCTTCCAGTGCATCAGCGACATCTTCAACGCCAACCCGAACGCCGGGATGCCGACGCTCAAGCAGATCTACGTCGATTGCGGCGGCTCCGGCAGCGACGAGCTCAGCCTCGCCACCGGCGACCTCGCGGCACCGCTCTCGATCCAGATCGTCGACAACGTCGACGTCAACGACCTGCCGCAGTGGTGAGCTAGTGGGCGCTGCCGGGATCGACGTCGAGGCGCTGTACCGGATCCACGGTCACAGCGTGCTGCGTCGCGCCCGGCAGATCCTCGCGAGCGAGGAGGATGCGCGGGACATCCTCCAGGAGATCTTCGCCGGGCTGATCGCACGGCCGGGCCAGTTCGATGGCCGGAGCTCCCCGACCACGTTCCTCTACGCGGTCACCACGCACGCCTGCCTCGCGCGGCTCCGCGATCGCCGGAACCGGCTGCGGCTGATCGACGAGCAGGTGCGGCCGTGGGTCCACGACATCGATCCCGCCTCGGCCGACGGGCGCGCGCAGGTCCGCGCGGTGCTCGCCCAGCTCACCGAGGACGAGGCGCGCGCCGCGGTCTACTACCATCTCGACGGCATGAGTCACGCGGAGATCGCCGAGCTCATGGACTGCTCGCCCCGTCACGTCGGTAACCTGCTCGCGCGGATCGCCGGCCGCCTCGGTGAACGCAAGGAAGCGTCATGACCGGACCCGATCGACACGTCTCCGACCTGCGCTGGGATCGTCTGCTCGCGGGCGAGCTCGCCGCGGACGCGAAGACCACGGCCCTCGCGCACGCCGGCGCGTGTGCGGCGTGTGCCGCGCGCCTCGCGGTCCTCACCCGCGAGAGCGAGGCGTTCGCGCAGTTGCCTCCGTTCACCGCGGCGCCGCGGGCC
>JALZOI010000112.1 GCA_030857245.1 Myxococcota bacterium | reverse complement strand
GTCCTGGAACACGGCGCCGATGTTGCGCCGGAGCATGGGCCCCCGCTTGGACGCGATGGCGACGCGCTCGCGTCCGGCGATGCGGATGCGCGCGCGACGGCGATGCGCCGGGCGGGGCGCGCGCTCGCCCTCGACCCGGAGTCTGGCGATGCCGCCGAGCTGGTGTCCGCGCTCGTGCTCGATCCGCCGCCCGCCGTCCCGCCCGGGCTCGCCAGCCGGCTCGAGGCGTACGACTGCGAGCAGACCAAGCAGCGGGGCCGGCGGGCGCTGCTCGCGTACCTCGTGATCATCGCGATGTTCCCGCTGACGCTGCTCCTCGAGGTCCGGAACTGGACGCTCGTGATCGCGTTCTACGGCTGCGTCGGGCTCGGCATGCTCGTGACCGCGCACTCGATCGTCTATGGCCGGTCGCGGATCGCCTCGGTGCTCGTGGTCAACCTCGCCATCGCCGTGCTGTTCACGCGCGTGGGAGGGCCCTTCGTCCTCACGCCCCTGTTGATCTGCTGCATGCTCGTCGGCATCACGGCGATCCCCTGGGTGCACGAGCGGCGCTGGCTCGTGGTCGGGTGGACGCTCACCGCCGTCATGCTGCCGATCGTGCTCGAGTGGGTGCACGTGCTGCCGCGCAGCTGGATGGTCGTCGACGGCGCGACGATCATGCGCTCGACGATCTTCCACCCGGGCGGCAACCCCGTCGCCGGGCAGTTCTCGCTGATCGTCACCAACCTCACGTTCACGCTCGTCGTGGCGCTCGTGGCGCTGGGGCTGAGCCGCAGCCGGAGCCGCGCGGAGCGGCAGATGTTCACGCAGGCCTGGCACCTCCGGCACCTGATCCCGGACCCGGACGCGCCGAAGCCCCGCCCCCGCGTGCCGTGATCGCACCGGGGCCGCGAGGATGCCTGCGTCGACCGCAGCCGTCGACGGCCACGCACGAGAGGCGGTGGCCGGTCGTGTTAGGGTGACGCCATGGCCAAGGTCCCCCCCGAGAAGAAGCTGCGCTGGGACCGACTGATCCTCGCGATGCTGCTGCTGGTCGGTATCGTGGTCGGCGCGTACCTGCTCGTCACGCGCTACGCCTGACCTGACGAGCCCGATCGTGCGCGATCGTGCGCGATCGTGCGCGCCACGTCCGATCGAGCGAGCTCAGCCCGGCGGCAACGGATCGTCTTTGTCGCGGAACAGGCGCATGCGGACGCGCTCGTGCTGGCGGGCCTTGTAGGCCTCGTGGCTCGACGCGCCGGACTCGTTGCGGAGGGCCGTCGCCTTGTCTGCGATCTGGAACTCGGTGAGCACGAACACGACGTGGGCCGAGCTCTGCGGCATCTCCCCCTTCGGGATCAGCCGGTCGATGCGGAGTGGCAGATCGGCCACGAAGTTGACGATGCGGTACTCGGGGCCCGAGAACTCGTTGTACGGGACGGCGGTCGGCGCGCGCTTCACGAAGCCGCTCGCCTGCTGCTCGCGGTGCTCGCGGATCAGCTGCTCGAGATCGATGAGCAGGTTCACCGACTCGCCGGGGACGACGTAGTTGAACGGGATCAGCTGGCGCGTCATCGTCGCGATCATCGGGACGAGGTCCTCGTGCGACGGCACGATCAGCCGGAACCGCAGCTTGTCGTAGATGCTGGCCGCGAGCGTCGAGCGCTTCGCGAGCAGCTTCGTGATCTGCGAATCGCGGGGCTTGCGGCTCCACTCGAACTCGACGAGCGGGGCGCCGGCGGCGCGCAGCTGCTCGACGACCTGCATCACCTTGAGCTCGATCTCGCGGAAGATGATCTCGTCGGAGACGCTCATCTTCAGCAGCGCGGCGCGCCCGTTGATGTGGTGGATGATGTGCATCACCTTGAGCACGACGCACGCCCACTTCTGGTGCGGGCCGTGGCTCGAGGCGACCAGGAACAGATCGCGGGCGGGCAGGTCGGCGGCGACCTCGTCCGGGATCGCCATCGCGTACGCCCGGGACAGGTAGTCGACGGCATCCTCCCGGATGTCCTCGAGCTTCCCCATCTCCTCATCCGAGTCGGGATCGAACTCGTTGAGCCGGAGGAACCGGTCGACCTCGGCGTGGTCCGCGTAGGACAGCTGGTGCCAGTCGATCACGGACTCGCCGCGAAGTAGCAGCCGGACCGCATCGACGTCGGCGAGCGTCAGCTCGTTCGTCGCAGGGGGCCGCGCGACACGCGGGAGGACGGTGCTGACCACCCCTCCAGTCTATGCCCGCTTGCGCGGCTTTGTCAGGCGCAACGTGGCAGTGAACAGACTGAGCGCGAAGGCCCCGGCGAGTACGTTTCCGATGACGGCGAGCATGATGTACGACCTCTACTGCTGCAAAACGCGGTGAACCCGGCCCCTGTTCCATGTGAGCGCGGGCTCGGCCGTTAATGATCGCGCACGGCTCCGGCGAGGCCAACTTTTGAAGCCCACTCCCGCGCTACCATCCGCGCCCATGTCGTCGCTTTCGGCTGTCGAGGGGATCGTCTCCACGACGTTCTCGTGCAATCAGTGCGGCGCGAGCCTCGCATTCGAAGGGGTGCGGACGCAGACGTGCCCCTACTGCGCGAGCCCGAACTTCGTCGAGCGAGCGCCGGGCGCCAACCAGCCGGACCCCACGTACTGCGTCACCTTCGCCGGCGACGCCGGCTGGGCCCAGCAGCGGTTCGAGCGCTGGCTCGGCAACCGCACGATGTTCGCTGACTCCGCGCTCCGGCGCGCACGCATCGAAGACCTCCGCGGGGTGTACCTGCCGGCCTACCTGTACTCCGCCGTGGCGCGCACGGACTACACCGCGCAGATCGGCGAGCACTACACGGAGACCGAGACCTACACGACGACCGACTCGCAGGGGAATTCGAAGCGGGCGACTCGCACCGTGACCCGCACCGAGTACCGCCCGCTCGCGGGACGCCACATCGGCTACGTCACCGACGTGATCGTCAGCGCGTCGAGCGGCCTGCCGAACGACGAGCTGGCGCGCGTCGAGCCATTCGAGCTCCGCCAGCTCCGCCGCTTCACGCCCGCGCTGGTCGCGGGCTGGATCCACGAGGAGTTCTCGCGGCTGCCCGACGACTGCGAGCGGCTCTCGCGCGCCGAGGCGGTCGAGGAGGTCGGGGCGCGGCTCCGCGCGTTCATGCCCGGCGACAGCTACAGTGATCTCTCGTGGCGGACCAGCGTCGAGTGGGAGTCGCTCGATCCGGTGCTCGTGCCGGTCTGGGTGTTCGCCGTGCGCTACCGGACCGACAAGCCGGTGCTCCGGGTCGTGATCAACGGCCAGACCGGCAAGGTCGGCGGGCGCGTGCCGCTGTCGTGGATCAAGATCCTCGGCGCCTCCTTGCTCGCCGCCGCGGTGATCGTCGCGATCATCCTCGTCGTGATGGGGCAGCAGCCATGAGCGCGTGCACGCGCTGCGCGACCGCGCTCGAGGACGGCGACCTCCGCTGCTCGATCTGTGCGCTGCCGGTCCCGGCGCCGCGCATGATCGGCGACGGCCCGGTGCGCGCCCAGATCCTGCGCTGCGTGGACTGCGGCGCGGCCGTCGCCTTCTCGGCCGCGGCCCAGGCGCCGCACTGCGCGTTCTGCGGGGCGGTCATGAAGATCGAGCAGCCGGTCGACCCGGTCGAGAACGCGCAGCTGCGGATCCCGTTCACGGTCGATCGCGAAGCGGCGATGGCGTCGCTGCGCGGCTGGCTCGGCCGCCGCGGGTTCTTCGCGCCGAAGACGCTGCGCGACGACGCCGTCCTCGAGTCGCTGCAGCCGCTGTGCTGGGCGGGCTGGATCGTCAACGCCACCGCCGCGGTCGCCTGGAGCGCCGACTCCGACGCCGGTGCGCAGCGCTCGGCGTGGGCCCCGCACGCGGGCGAGGTGGCGATGGAGTTCCGCGACATCGTGGTCCCGGCCTCGCGCGGCCTCGACGCCAGCGAGTGCCGCTTGCTCGTGCCGTACTACGATCTCCAGCCGGCGGTGCCGATCGATCGGGCGTTCGATGGGCCCGGCGAGCTCGAGAGCCTTCCCACGATCGAGAGCTTCGACGCGCAGCGCTCGGCGGCGCGCAAGCAGGTGCAGGAATCGATCGAGCTGACGGCGAAGGTCCGCGTCGAGGAGCACATCCCGGGGCGCCGCTTTCGCAACGTCCACGTCGCATGCCTGCTCGAGCGTCAGACCACGGACCGCGTCGCCCTCCCGGCGTGGGTGATGGCGTATCGCTACCGCGACCGACCGTACCGCGCGATCGTGCATGGCCAGCGCGCCGAGGTCGTGTTCGGCAGCGCGCCGAAGGACTGGACCAAGATCATGCTCGTCGTGCTCGGCGGCCTCGCGATCCTCGCCGTGATCGTCGCGGTGATCCTCGCCGCGACGGGCCGCTGACCGCGAGCGCCGGTGCAGGGCGTCAGCGGCGGCGCAGCAGGTTCCGCGACGCCCACCAGCTCCACACGAGCAGCACGCCGGAGATCCGCGCCGTCCACCAGCCCCACTCGGCGCGGGCCTCCTCGGCGCGGCCCTCGAGGATCACCGCGATCGTGGCGCCCGCGATGCCGACGCCCGCGAAGATGAACTGATGACCGAGCCGGTACATGAGCTGGGTCGGAGCCTCGATGTTCTTGAACTTGAACTGCAGCTCGCCGGCGTGGGCCGCGCGCATCAACTTGCGGAAGTCGGCCGGCAGCGCCGTCACCGACATCACGAGGTCCTTCGAGGTCTCGACGAGCAGCTGCGACCAGTCGCCCTCGTCGCCGAGCACGAAGCGCTCGAGATAGGGCCGGATCACGGTCATCGGATTGAGCGTCGGATCGAGCTCGGTGCACAGGCCCATCAGCAGGAGCAGCGTGCGCTCGAGGACGATGATCTCCTTCGGCACGTGGAAGTTCGCCGACAGCTCGCGCAACGAGATGTCCATCTTGCGAAGGTCGGCGACGCTCTCGAGCCCCTTCTGCGGATCGAACTTGATGTCCTTCAGGTTCAGCGAGTCGAGCGAGATGTTCTCCTGGAACTTCTCGTGGAAGTACTCGATGACCTGCTCGAACATCTGCTCGTTCGCGCCGCGGGCCACGAAGCCCATCTGCTTCATCGCGTCGACGATCCGGCGGGTGTCGCGCTGCAACGCGCCCTGGATCAGCTCGACGATGCCGGCGCGGACCGCGCTCGGGATCTCGGCGACCGCGCCGAAGTCGAGGAACACGATCGTCGGCGGATCGCCCTCGATCGCCGGCTTCCGGACGAGCAGGTTCCCCGGGTGCGGATCGGCGTGATAGACGCCGTCGGTGAAGATCTGCTGGCAGTAGATCTCGACGACCTGGCGGGCGAGCTGGCTGCGATCGAGCCCGAGCTGCTTGACGGCCGTGCGATCGGTGATCTTGCAGCCGGCCTCGAAGTGGGTGACGAGCACGCGATGCGTCGTGAGCTCGTCGACGACGATCGGGAAGGCCACGTCGGTGCGGCCGGCGAAGTTCGCCCCGATCCGGTTCGCATTCTCGGCCTCGGCCCGGTAGTCGAGCTCCTCCATCACGATCGAGCGGATCTCGCGGTAGAGCTCCTCGAGGCCCTGGTACGGCACGAACCAGCTGATGATCCGGAAGATCCGGCGCAGCGTGTTGAGGTCACGGCGCACGACCTCCTCGATGTCGGGGTACTGGACCTTGACCGCGACCTTCGTGCCGTTCTGCAGCCGCGCGAGGTGGACCTGGCCGATCGACGCCGACGCGATCGGCCGCGGATCGAGCTGCGCGAAGACCTCGCTCGACGGCCGGCCGTGCTCCTCGCGCAGCCGGGCCTCGATGTCCTCGAACGGCCGGGGTGGCACCGCGTCCTGCAAGCCCTCGAGCTCGCGGCGGAACTCCTCGGGCAGGAAGTTCGTCATGATCGAGATCAGCTGGCCGACCTTGATGAACAGCCCCTGGAGCTCGATGATCGTGCGCTCGATCCGTCGCGCATTGCGGAGGTGGACCGTGCGCAGCGCGCGCTCGACCCACGGACCCTCGTGGAAGCGCGCCCGGAAGCGGAGCCACAGGTAGCTGCCGATCACGCGGAACGTCGTCCAGTACGCGCGCCAGCTCCGGATCCGTAGCGGCGGCCGCTTGCCGGCCTCGTCGTGGCGATACCGGCGGGCGTCGCTCGCGAGCTCGGAGACCGAGTCGGTCAGCGTGTCGCGCGGCAGCGGTCGCGGCGGATCGCCGGGAGGTCCGCCGTCCGTCCCCGACGTCCGAGCCGGGCTGTGCGCAGGCTCCGCCATAGATGGAAAGATACCAGGGTTGATCCGACCACGGATCGGGGGTACCCCAGGGTATGGCCGACGACGACGAGGCGCCTGCTGAAGACCGCGCCCCGACGGCGCCTCCCAGACCCGACCGCGAGCGCGAGCGGTACCGGGACGTCCGCGGCGATCGCGACCCGCACGCGCACCCGCACGACGGCGACACGCTGAGCGAGACGATCCGGCAGAAGCTCGAGCAGCTCGTGCCGGATCTCGTGAAGAAGACGTTCGCGGCGGGCATGGGCGCGGTGTTCACGACCGAGGAGGGCATCCGCCGGGTCGTCGGCGGCGCACGTGAGAGCCTGCCCGAGGTCGCCGGGTACATCGCGTCGTCCGCCGACGGTGCCAAGGACAAGGTCTTCGAGGTGATCGCGCGCGAGACCCGCGAGTTCCTCTCGAACCTGAACCTGACGGAGGAGGTCGCGAAGCTGCTGACCACGCTGTCGTTCGAGATCAAGACCGAGATCCGGTTCATCCCGAACAGCGAGCGGATGGTGGGTGCCGAGCCGGACGTCAAGGCGAGCGTCCGCCTCAAGCGCAACGACCGGGACGGCAAGGAGATCGTCAAGGACGCCCCGCACGCCCCGCACGCGAGCGGGCGCGACGCCAGCGGCCGGGACGACGAGGTCACCGGCCGCGATAGCCGGTCGCGCCTGCGGTTCTGGCGGCGCGACGAGGCGGGCGGGGCTCCGGGTGGTTCCGACGACGACGGCGACGACAACCCGGACAAGTAGCGAGCGCGCGGCCCCCGGCTGGTGATACGCTTTTCGTGATGTGCGGCCGCAGCTTCCTGGTCGGGCTCGGTCAAACCCTAACCCTGGTGCTCCTCGGGAGCTGCGCGCAACTCGCGGGGATCGACGAGACCTCCGCGGGTGACGGGGCGCAGCCCGGCACGGTCAGCCTGACGTTCGAGCGGGTCTCGATCGGCGCGACCATCGTGAAGGGGCCGCTCGATCTGTCGGCCAACCAGGCCAGCTACCTCGTGCCGGATGCGGCCCTCGGGTTCGTGCGCGTGCCCACGACCCTGCAGTCGCCGGGGACCTGGACCGCGCCGATCGTCGATGGCACCCCGGCGGTCGTGTTCGACGTTCCGGAAGATCCGGTCCCGCAGCAGCGGATGTTCGCGCTGCCCAACCGCGAGCTGCGCGCCTCGTTCGTGACCCTCGAGCATCCGGACCGCACGCCCGCACCGGCGGGCGCGACGCTCGCCGTCACCGTCACGCTGGACGCCCCGTACGCCGGCAACGAGACCCTGCAGCTGTTCACGATGGGCTCGTGGAACACCCGCACGCTCGAGGCGCCGCTGCTCGGCACGACCACGGTGGCGACGCCGCCGTTCGCGTTCACGTCGATGACGAGCACGACCGGCCGACCGCACGAGAAGCTGACGACCGCCGACGCGGTGCTCGTCCTCAAGCTGATCGGCAACCAGCTCGTCGGTGCGCTCGAGGTGCCGCCGTTCGAGCAGACCGGCATGGACACGATCATGGGGACGATCACCGCGGTGCCGCGCACCGAGACGCTGGACGTCACCGTCGATCAGGCCGCCGCCGCGACCCGGTTCTCGGCGGTGCGGCCCGCAGTAGCGGCGACGCCGGCGATGAGCTGGGCGCTGCGCGCGGCGCCCGGCGCGGGCTACGCGGTCGACAACGGGCCGCTGCTCCACGCCGCCGCCGTCACGCCGCTCGATCCGGAGAAGATCACCGTGGCGTATGGCAATCCCTTCACGGCGCGGGGCTGGCCGACGCTGCTGACGTGGTCGACCACCGCGGCGCGGACGTACACGCCGCCGGCACTCGCGTTGCCGGTCACGCTGCGCGCCCAGATGTTCCAGCGCGCGCTGCCGACCGCCGGCATGGTGCTCGACCTCCCGGCCGGCCTCCCCGAGCTGATCACGATGAACGGGATGTCGCTGTCGACGGACGGCCTCACGATCTCGACCCAGGGGCGCCCCGTCGAGATCTCGTTCCTCCCCGACCGGACCGCCAACACGATGTACGTCGTCGAGATCTTCGAGCTCGTGCCGAACGCGGCGGCGACCGCCCTCGTGCTGACGCGCGTGATGACCGCGGCCGGCGTCGCGCCGCAGTTCACGCTGCCCGCCGAGGTGTTCGTGACCGGCAAGCACTACACGGTGCGCGCGATGACGGTGAAGGGCGGCTTTCCGAACATCGCGACCGGTGACATGCAGACCCGGAGCCTGCCGATCGCGCAGGCGCTGCTCGACAGCGGCGTGTTCCAGGTGGGCCCGTGAAGGCGTCGGCGTCGGCGTCGGCGCTGGTCGTGGCGCTCGCCGTGCTCGCGCTCCCGCTGGTCGCAGAGCCGGCGTTCGCGGACAGGAAGGGCGACGCCGACGCGCTGTTCAAGAAGGGCAAGAAGCTCCAGGGCGACAAGAAGTACGTCGACGCGTGCGTGCTGTTCGAGAAGAGCGACGCCCTCGATCCGGCGATCGGCACGAAGCTGAACGCCGCGCGGTGCTACGAGGAGTGGGGCAAGCTCGCGAGCGCGCACACCTGGTACCTCGATGCCGAGCGGATGGCGGAGCAGAGCGGCGACAAGCGGCTCGACAAGATCCGCGAGGTGATCGCCGAGCTCGATCCCGACGTGCCGCGGCTGACGGTGAAGGTCGCCGCTGAGGTCGACCTCGACGCCGCCGAGATCACGCTCGACCGCAAGCTGATGGCGGCGAGCCGGATCGGCACGGAGCTGCGCGTCGACCCCGGCCCGCACGAGCTCGTCTACTTCAGCAACGGCGAGAAGAAGAGCAAGATGATCGCGATGGAGCGGGGCGGCGAGCGCGAGATCACGCTCGACATTCCGCCCGGCAAGGGCCGATCGCGCAAGCAGCCCGGCAGCGGCGTCGCCGTGGGCGGCGCCGATGCATCGGCAAGGCCCGGTCGCACCCGCCGGATCATCGGCGTCTCGATGGGCGCCGCGGGCCTCGTCGGCATCGGCGTCGCGAGCTACCTGACCCTCGACGCGCGCGGCACGTACAACGACGCGCTCGACGCGCACTGCATGGGGATGCCGACGACGTGCAGCCCCGAGGGCCTCGTGATCACCGGCGACGCGCGCAGCCAGGCGAACCTCGCGACGATCATCACGCTCGCGAGCGTCGCGGTGATCGGCGGCGGCGTCGTGCTGTACCTGACGGCGCCCCGGGGCGCGACCCGCGATGAGAGCGCGGCCCCCACGGCGCTCTACGTGACGCCCGTGATCCACGGCGGCGGCGGCGGCCTCGTCCTCGGCGGCGGCTTCTAGGAGCGTGTATCTCATAGATGCGCCGAGGAGAGCGCGAACGCGCGAGCCGCACCGCGGCCTGCCTCGCGGGTGGGCATCGGTCCGGGCGCTTGCCGATGACACGTTCGTGCTGATCGCGTGGCGGTGGCAAGGTCCGTGCAGCCGCGCGTCCGCCGCCGAAGTTACAAGCGCCGTCCCGACGCCACCTCGCTCGGCTACGGCCGCGACGCGGCGAATCCCAGAACCAGATCCGGTGGGAGCACCGACGCTCTACCCGGAGATTCATCTTGATGTTCCGGTATGAGGTCAACTTGATTTCGCCGATGGTTAAGCGCGCGCGATCGACGAGACGCTGGCGCCAAGCCCCAGCCCGGCGGACCGCGAGCTCGAGTGGTGTGCGGGGTGTCCGCGTGCGCCGCTTACTTGCGAGTGTCGAACAGGTCGTCGGACTTCGGCTTCTTGCGGGTCGGCTTGGTCCGTGGCTTCGGCGTTGGCTTGGAGTCGACCTTCGCGACGGACTTCGGCGCTGGCTTCGCGGCCGGGTGGGCGACGGGCTTCGTCGCCGGCACGGTGGCGGGCTTCGCGACGACCGTGGCGGCGGGCTGGATCGGATCGGGGAACGTCGGCTGCGGTACCGTCGGTGCGCTCGGTAGCGGCGGCGGCGTGGTCACCGCGGCAGGCTCGGTCGCGACGGTCGGCGGAGCCGTCGCCGGCTTCCCGCTCGCGGTGGCGCTCGCGGTGGCGGCGGAGCCGTCGGCGGTCGCCGGTGATCCCAAGGTGGTCGCGGGTGACGCGGTCGGCGGCGGGGCGACCTCGGCCTGCGCGGCGCGCGGCGGAGCGTCGGCCATCATCTGGCTCGCGATGTAGCCGCCAGCGCCGGTCAGGATGCAGAGGCTCGCGACGCCGGCGACCAGCCAGCCGCGGCTGGTCGCGCGGACCTGGTGCGTCGACTGGCCGACGCCTTGCGAGATGCTGGTGTGGCTCGGTGGCCATGCGCGTGGCGTCAGCTGCGCGGGCGAGATCGGCGCGGGCATCGGCGTCGTGCGCCCACCGCCGGCAGCGAAGGCCGAGCCCTGCACGCCTCGCTGTGACATCCGGTGCTGGAGGATGCGCGTCGTGCGCGAGGCCGATTGCGCGGCGGCGACCGGATCGGAGGCGAACGGCGCGAGCGAGCGTGCGAGCTCGCCGACGTTCTGTGGCCGGCCCTGCGGATCCTTGTGGAGGCAGCGCAGGATCACGTCGTCGAGCCCCGCGGGCACCGGCACGTGCATCGGCTGGGGCGGCTCCCCGTTGACCTTGAGCACGAGCTCCGCGTACGAGTCACCGCTGAACGGCGGCCGGCCGCTCAGCAGCTGGTACATGACGACGCCCATCGACCAGATGTCGCTGCGCGGGTCGGCCTCCTTGCTCGTCTTCATCTGCTCGGGCGCCATGTACGTCGGCGTGCCGAGCACGGTCTGCGTGCCGGTGAGCTCGGTGATCCCGGCGGGCGTCTTCGAGATCCCGAAGTCGAGGATCTTGAGCAGCATCGAGCTGTCGGCGCGCTTCGTGATGAAGAAGTTCGACGGCTTGATGTCGCGATGCACGATGCCCATCGCGTGTGCCTCGCCGAGCCCCTCGCACGCCTGCAGCATCAGGTCGCAGACGATCGCCGAGGTCTGCGGGCCGTGATGGCGGAGGATCTGGTTGAGGTCGTTGCCGTCGAGATACTCCATGATCATGAACGGCGTGCCGTCGGGCACCGTCCCGACATCGATCACGCGAGCGATGTGCTCGCTCTTGAGGTTCACGGTCGCCTGCGCCTCGCGCAGGAACCGCGCGACGGTGGACTCGCTCTCGGCCATCGCCGGGAGCAGGATCTTGATCGCGACCGACTGCTGGAGGTAGAGGTGCGACGCGCGGATCACGCGGCCCATGCCGCCGACGCCGATGATCTCGTCGATCCGGTACTTGCCGAGCAGGATCGTGCCCGGCTCGAGGCTCAGGCGCCCGCTCTGGTCAGCGTCGCGACGTTGATCGCCGTTCACCCTGCGATTCTAGCAGCTTACTTCAGGCAATCCGGGACGGTTTTCGCGCTGCTGCACCCGGTCGAGAGCCCCAGGCCGACGGCGAGGGCGCATACGAAGCCGAGCCCGGTCTTCACGACGCGAAGCTGAGCCAGTGATCGTGCTTGGTGTCGTTGCCCTTGACCACCGAGAAGAACGCTTCCTGGAGGCGGCGGGTGACCGGGCCGGCCTCGCCGCGGCCGACCTTGCGATGATCGATGTCACGCACGGGCGTGATCTCGGCGGCGGTGCCAGTGAGGAACACCTCGTCGGCGATGTAGAGCTCGTCGCGCGCGATCGGCTCCTCTCGGACCTCGACGCCCTGCTCGCGGAGGAGCTGGATCGCGGTGTCGCGCGTGATGCCGGCCAGGATCGCCCCGGAGGTCGCCGGCGTGCGGACGACATCCTTCTTCACCACGAAGATGTTCTCGCCCGTGCCCTCGGCGACATAGCCCTGCGGGTCGAGCATGAGCGCTTCCTCGAAGCCGCTCTTGATCGCCATCCGCTTCGCGAGCACCGAGCTCACGTACTGGCCGCAGATCTTGCCCTTGTTCATGACGGCGTTGCCGTTGGCGCGGGTGATGCCGGAGATCATGCACTTGATCCCCTTCTTCAGCCCCTCGTCACCGAGGTACGCGCCCCACTCGTAGCAGGCGATCATGGTGCGCACCGGCGGCTCGAAAGAGCCGAGGCCGAGCGCGCCATATCCTAGGTACACCAACGGTCGCAGGTAGCACGACGTCATCTTGTTGGTCTTGACCACCTCGTGGCACGCCGCCATCAGCTGATCGCGTGTGTACGGCACGTCCATCGTGCAGATCGACGAGGAGTCGAGCAGGCGCTCGATGTGCTCGCGGAGGCGGAAGATCGCCGTTTTGCCGTCGGCGCGCTGGTACGCCCGGATGCCTTCGAAGGCTCCGACGCCGTAGTGCATCGTGTGCGCGAGCAAGTGCTCGTTGGCGCTGTCCCAGGGGACGAGCTGGCCATCGAGCCAGATCGAGTCGAGCTTCTTGATGCCCATATCTGCTTCGTACCAACGCGGGCGGACGATCACAAGGAGTACGAAGCGACCGATCGACCTGCACGGCGTGACGCACCGCGGCTGCGCACGACTCTACGCACCGACTCTACGCACCGAGCAGCGCGAGAAACGTCTGTCGGATCTCGCGCTGCCAGCGTTCGACGTGTGCGCGCAACGTCGCACCGTCGGGAAACCCCGAGCGGCGCGCGAGCTTGTCGAGCTCGGCCTTGGTGTCGGGCAAGCGGTGCACCGGTTGATCGTTGACGACGCGCAGCCGGTTCTCGATGCCGCGCAGGAACCGATAGCCCTGATCGAGGAGCTCGGTCTCGCGCGCGCTCGCCACGCCGCACCGAGCGGCCGCGCGCAGGGCCTCGACGGTGGAGGTCGTGCGCAGCGCGGGGTGGCGGTGCCCGTGCGCGAGCTGCAGGTACTGGGCGGCGAACTCGACATCGATCACCCCACCCGCGCCGACCTTGAGATCGCCGGCCGCGCGATCCCCTCCGAGCTCGCGCTCGATCCGATCGCGCATCTTGAGGATCGCCGTCGCGATCGCGGGGGGCTCGAAGCCGGCCGTCCGCGCGCCGACCCCGTCGCTCGTCCCGTCGCTCGGATCGCCGTAGACCGTCGCCGCGGCGAGCCGCTCGACCTCCTCGCCGAGGCTGCGATCCCCCGCGACCGGCCGCAGCTTGATCAGCGCTTGACGCTCCCACAGCGCCGCGTCCTCGGCGTGGTAGCGCCGCCAGCCCGCGAGCGAGGTCACGAGCAGCCCCTGCGAGCCCGACGGCCGCAGCCGGGTGTCGACCTCGTAGAGCCGACCACGCGGCGTGCGCAGCCGCATCGCCCCGAGCAGACGCTGCGCGCAGCGCGAGAACCACTCGATCGTCGAGAGCGGCACCGCGCCGTCGGACTCGCCGTCGGGAGCCGAGAACACGAACACGACGTCGAGGTCCGCGGCATAGCCGAGCTCCCGACCGCCGAGCTTGCCCATGCCGAGCACCGCGAGCCGCGCGCCGGGTGGCCGGCCGTGCCGCGCCGTGAGCTGCCCCTCGACGATCGCGAGGGCCTGGCGCAGGCACGCCTCGGCGACGTGCGTGAGCTCGGTGCACACCGCGAGCGGGTCGAGCGCACCCGCGAACTCGGCGAGCCCGACGCGCAGCACGTTGCCGTTCTTGACCTCGGCGACCGTGCTCCACACCGCCTCCGGATCGTCCGCGTCGATCGCGGCGAGTCGCGTCCCGAGGTCGGCCTCGATCTGCGCGGCGGTGCGGCGCGGCGAGGTCAGGCCGAGCTCGACCAGGAGATCGATGAGCTCGGGCGTATCGACGAGCGTGCGTGCGAGGTACGCGCTCGCGCCGAGCAGCGAGCCCAGCAGGCGCATCAGCGCCGGATTC
>JALZOI010000663.1 GCA_030857245.1 Myxococcota bacterium | reverse complement strand
GAGCACGCTCGACGCGGCCGGCGGCGTGCACCTGATGCTCGCGATCGATCGCGGCGATGGGGCGTGGCAACCCCACGAGGTGAAGCCGATCGCGATCAACTCGCTGGTCGAGGGCCGGCTCGCCGTCGACGAGGCCGGCTGGGTCTACCTCGCGTGGATCGAGCGCGTCGGCGCGGCGACGCACGTGTGGGCCGCCGCCGAGTCGCGCGACGCGAAGCAGCCGCCGGCGCGGATCGACATCAACGGCACCCGCCCGCTGCGCACCGACCTCGCGCTGGTCTCGCGCTGGGGCCACACCCGCGTGGCCTGGCTCGAGAAGCCCGAGCCCAACCGGCTCGGCGTGGCGGCGACCCGCACCGCGGCCGCCGGGATGTGGACCGCCGCCGAGGAGTCCCCCGCCTCCGTCGAGCCGTACCTCGAGCTGGAGATGGCGATCGATGGCCTCGGCAACGCGGCGTTCACCTGGAAGGACGGCCAGCTGAGCCCGTGCGGCGTGCGCAAGATCGGCGCGACCTGGACCTCGCTGTGTGGGCTGCCGCGGCCGAACTTCACGGCGCCGACCCCAGGGATCTCGGTGAACGCGCGCGGTCGGGCGTTCGCCACCTTCTACGACGGGGACGGCGTCGGCGTCGCGACGTTCGACTGACGCTGGAATCGCTGGGGTCAGACACTACTTGCGAAACTTGCGGCAGCCATCCGGAATCGCTGGGGTCAGGCACTACTTGCGAAACTTGCGGCAGCCATCCACGCGAGATCACATAGCGGAAGGGTCAGACACAACGTTGTCAGACAGGGCAGGCAGCACGTGCGCAACGGCGGGCCGGCTCCCGATGGCCGGCGTCGGCGGCTCTCGGCGGCTCGCGGCGTTTCACCAGTTGTGTCTGACCCGGCGCCCATGCGCCGACGGATTGGGCGGACTTCGCCGCCGCTGGTTCACAAGTAGTGTCTGCCCCCAGACGCCGAGCGATGTCGGCGAAATCAAGTTCCCTCACCGCACGACGCGCGGCGATCGCCGCACGAAGATCGGATCCATCGCGTTGCTCGGGCAGCCGAACTCGCCGCGGACGCCGACCGAGCCGGTGCCGGCCTGCTCGGCGATCTGGCAGTCGAACGTCCCACGGATCCCGCCGGTGGCGTCGGCCGCGACGTCGACGGCGCAGCCGTCCTTGCTGTAGTAGCGCGGCAGATCGTGGCGCGCGGTGAACATCGCCTCGCCGCGATACGACCCGGGCCCGGTGAACGGAGCCACGTACACGACGAGCTTGCGATCGTGCCGCGTGGGATCGTTCGGGTTCACGACGAAGCTCGAGTGCACGAGCTCGGTGAGCTCGATCTCGAGGCCGTCCTTGACCTGGTCCGAGAAGTCCCAGAGGTCGCAGCCGTAGATCAGGACATCATCGAGGGCGAACACCGGATCGAACGGGGTCGCGCGGCTGTCGAACGTCGAGGACTGCGCACCGGAGATCGTGGCGGTCACGAACGTCGAGGCCCGACCATCCTCTGGTGCGCACCCGATGCTGCACTGCTCGCCTTGCGTCGTGCAGTCATAGCCGCAGAGGACCGGCGCGCACGCCGCATCGCCGCACGCCCGGGGCTCGTCGGACTTGGCGTCGGGGTTGGGCTTGCTCTGCTCGTCGATCGGCGAGAAGTCATCGTCGGAGACGGGATCGGTCGCGCACGCGGCAAGGAGGACGAGGGACACGAAAGGGAGGCGGTTCATGCAGCCCGATGCGCATCCCCCGCGGGGGTTGCGCGAGAATCGCCCGGTCGTGCTCGGACCGTGTGAAAACGTAGCGGTTCTGGAGACCTGGAGTCCGCGGGCGTCCGGGCCGCGTCGCTCTCAGTCGTCGTGCTGCTTCGCGATCTCGCGGCGCTGCGCCGCTACATCGGGCTTGCCCGGGACCTCCGCTGCATGCAGCGCGGCGGGCTCGGGCTCGGCATTCGCGCGCTCCTCGTTGCCGCGCGCCACGTCGTCATCCGACGTGAACCTGATCGGCGCGTCGGGCGACTGGCCCGTCGGGTCCGGCTCCGGCTCCGGCTCCGGCGCGCCATTCTGTGACGACTGTGGCGGGCGCGCATGCGCCGACGACTCGGGGGACGACTCGGGGGCACGGGCGGAGGGCATGGGGTGCTTGACAGCATGGGCCGTGCCAGCTCCGAGCGCAGGTGCTCATCAGCGCATCGCACCGCAGCGCTGGCCGGCGGCGGGACGTACGGCAATGACGAGCGGTGGAGGATGATCCTGAGCGCGCCACCGCGTCACGCCGGTATCCGAACGTCTTGTCGACCGTGACCGTCTGGCCCTTGCCGTCGAAGAGGCTCACGTTGCCCATCGCGATGGCGAGGTCGCGACCGGTCACCATCCCCGCGATCACCGGCTGGCAGCGCACCCACGTGTTGCGCGCGAACCCGGTGTCCATCGGGATAGCTCGCGTCCCCGCCGACGAAGTACGCGAGGGCGCCCAGCGTGTCGCGGCGGAACGTGTGCTTGCCGTGGGTGAGCGTCGGCTTGAACAGGACTGTCACGGTGGCGTAGTCGCACGCGGACGCGAGCACCTTGGCGGCGAGAGCGCGCGCGTCCTCGTTGTTCGCGTCGGCCTTGCCGATCGCGACGAGCGCCTCGCACCACGCTCGCTGCGCGGCCTCCGCGGCGCCTCCGGCGGGTCGGTCGATCGCTGCCCGCGTGGGCGCGGAGGGCTGCGCAGGGCGCGGACGCGAGCGGGCACAACCGGTGGCTGTCAGCGCTGCGAGAGCGCAGAACGGGAGGAGCTTGTTCATGAGCCCCATCCGGTCGCGCAAGCCGAAGTGTCGTTCGCGGAGCCGCCGTCGGCGAGCTGCATCCACGGGGCGACGTCCGCGCACGCGCGCCGAGCGAGGGCGCTGCTACTCACTCACCGAGACGAAGCGTCGCTGGACGCCGTCGTAGGGCTCGGGCTCGCGCTGGTCGTCGGCGCCGCGGACGGCGAGCCCTCCAGCGCGCAAGGCCTCGAGGCCGGCGGCCGTCAGGTAGCACTCGCCCACGTCGAGCGATCGCAGCTGCGGGGCGAGGCCGTCCGCGAGCGCGCGCCCGAGGAGCTGCCCGCCCGCGTCCGACAGCGTGCCCCTCGAGAGGTCGAGGTGCGTGAGCCGCGCCAGGTGCGGCGTCGCCACGAGCTCCGCGACCAGCTCGTCGGTGAGGTCGGTGTTGACGAAGCCCAGGCGCGTGACGCCGTCGATCGGTGGCGATGCGAGCAGCGCGGCGATGCCGGAGGTCAACGGGGCGTCGGGATCCGAGGCGCCGAACCACAGCTCGAGCTCGCGCAGGGCGGGCAACGACGCGCGCACGATCGCCTGGAGATTCTCCCAGGTCAGGCCGCAGGTCTCGATGCGGAGGCGCGCGAGGTGCGGGAGGTCGACGTCACCGAGGTCGAGTCCCCCGGCGGTGAGCTCCAGCGAGGTGAGGTGAGGATACAGCGGCCACAGCGCGCCGAGCGGCCCGGTCGAGGTCCACGACAGCATCTCCTCGTCGAGGTACGTCGTGAACGCGAGGCGGCGCAGCGTCGGGCGCGGACCGCTCGCGACCATCGCCTCGATCAGCGCCTCGGCCACCCCTTCCTCGTGGATCGATGCGCAGCCGACCGTGAGCTCCTCGAGGAAGCGCGCCGACGGCAGGTCGAGCAGGGTCCGCACGAGCGGCGCCTGGGCGATGCCCGCTTCCTCGTGCACGCGCGTCGTCACCACCTTCGCGGTACGCAAGAAGCCGCGCCGCCACGTGCAGGTGACGACCTCGTCGTGGCGCGCGAGGCCGCCGAGGAAGTAGCGCTCGTGGCGATCGAGGAGGCGCGCGCCGAGATCCTCGCCCCGCGGTGATCCATCCTGGGCGATCACGAGCTCGCCGCGCGGGTCGCCGTGCAGCTGCAGCCAGTCGCCGTACGCGAGCCACGGACCCGGGTCGTCGGGCGCCGCTTCGATCGCGGCCTCGAGCGCGGGGTGCGAGGCGCGCGCGGCCGTGCCGTCGAGATCCGTCGTGAACCCGAGATGGCGCGCGGCGACGATACGCTCGTCGAGCGCGCGGATCGGCCCCATCACGGCGTCGAGGCTGGTGCGCCGTTCGACCTCGTCCTCGATGTCACGCCCGAGGAGCTCGCGCGCGAGGGCCCGCAGATCCGCGCGCGGCGTCCACGCGAGCCGGTGGTCGTCCCACCACGCGCGGCGCTCGGTCGCCGGGATCGCGGCGAAGGCCGCGCGGAACCTCGCGACCGCCTCCTCCTCGACGGGGCGGCCCGCCTCGAGCATCTCATCGACGATCCGACCGCGCTCGGCGTCGAGG
>JALZOI010000662.1 GCA_030857245.1 Myxococcota bacterium | reverse complement strand
GCGGCGGCGCGGTGACCGCGACGGCGGGCACGAGCGGAGCCATGAGCGGCGTGGCCGTGGCGGCGACGGCCGGCTGTGGCGTGGTCTGGAGCTCGGCGTCGGCGTCGCCTTCGTCGTCGACATCGACCTCGAACTCGCCCGAGCTATCGGCGCGGTCGGCGAGCATCTGAATATCGATCTCGGGAACCGACAGCGGCTCCTCGCCGGCGGTGCGCATCTGCTCGAGGTCTGCGGCGGTCAGCGGCTGCGTCTTGCCACTCGCCTCCTCGGCGCGCGCGACGACCGCGATCGGAGCCGCCGTCCGCGGCGCGGAGGTCGCGGCGATCGGCACGGTCTCGGCTCGCGTCTGGGCGCGCAGCGACTCGCGGACCTCCTCGAGATCGTCGTCGGATAGCGCCATCGTCTGGAGGCGCTCGCGGCGGCCCTTGCGCCCCCCGCTGTGCGCCTGGTCGTCCTGCTCGGGCGCCGCCACCTCGAGCCCACCCACGTCGACGTCCACGGCCGCGGCCGGCGGCGTGCCGGCGTGGGGCAGCTTCGCGCTGACCCCGGGCAGCTGATCGGAGCTCGCGCGCCCGAAGCCGGGCTCCGCGAGGCCGAGCGCCTCGAGGTCGACCGCGGACATCTCGCGGGTCTTCATCTCGAAGTCCGCGTGCTCGACGGTCGAGCTCGGCGGATCGATCACGGTGGGCATGCTCTCCGGTGCCATCGGTGCGATCGGCTCGCCCGACTCGCTGTCGAACTTCGGCACCGGCGTCTCGACGGTGACCCGTGGCACCGGCTCGGACGCTTCGCTCGAGAAGCTGTAGGCGATCGACATCGCGAGCGACGGATCCTCGGGCACCGGCGCGACGACCGGCGGCGTGCGCCGCGGCACGTTGTCCGACGGGACCCGGAGGCTGCCGCCGCGCCGGCGTCGACGGCGCCGCTCGGCGGTGGTCATCCCGACCTCGATGTCGGCCGAGGAGTCGTCGTCGTGTTTGCTCACGGGCTTGGCTCCCGGCTCGCTCGCATTCCGATCCGCTCGCCGAATCGTACGGCCTGCCCGACCTGCCCCGCGAGCTGGACCTTGCCCGGCTCGAACACCATCACGACCGTCGAACCGAGCCGGAACGCGCCGAGCTCGTCCCCTCGCTCGACCGTGAGCCCCGCGGGCTCGACCCGGTGGCGCTCGCCCGCCGCGCGCAGCGTCGCGCTGTCGGGCCCATGCGTCAGCCGGATGTTGCCAACCCCGGCGGCGCCGACCATGACCACTGCGACGTGGCCCAGCTCGGGCGAATTCATGCGGATGACCACCCGCTCGTTGCGTGCGAGCAGGCCGTCCCGGCGGTCGGCGACCTTCGGGTTGACCGGCCACAGGTAGCCGGGGATGTAGTCGTAGCTCTCGATCGTGCCGGTGACCGGCGCATGGACGCGGTGATAGTCACGCGGCGACAGGTAGATCGTCGTGTACGCGCCGCCGGTGAGCAGGCGCGCGAGCTCGGGGTCGGCGACGAGGTCCGCGAGCTGGTAGTTGCGCCCCTTGGCCTGGACGAGCGCGCCGTCGACCGCGGTGCCGATCGCCGCGGTCACGCCGTCGCACGGCGAGATCACGGTCCCGGCCGTGCCGTCGATCGCGCGCGCGCCGTCTCGCAGGCGGCGCGCGAAGAAGTCTCCGAGCGAGGCGTACTCGCCGAGCTCGAGCTCGGTCTCGTCGAGGTTGACGCCGACCGCGCGCGCGAACGCGCGATACGCGTACGGCCGCAGCCGCGCTGGCAACGCCTTCGCGGCCGTCCAGCCGATCAGCGCCGAGTACGTCGCACCCGCGCGCGGCCCACGCCCACGGCCGCCTCGGCGGGTTCCGCTTCCGTTACGCGTTTCGCTTCCGTCACCGGACGCGGGTTCGGCACTGGGGCCTGGCTTGCTGGATTGCACGCAGGTACTCGACGTCCCCCAGGTCTCCAACTCAGACCTGAATAGCGTTGATTCTGCCAGGGAGCGCGCCGAGTTACAAGCACGGGCACGAGATCGGACGGCTCGGGCTGACGATGATCGCCATCCCGTCCAGGCCCGGGCTGCGGGCCGGCAGCCGGGTCGACTCAGCAGTCGTAGTACAGCTGGAACTCGGCCGGCACCGGCCGCAGCCGCACGTGGTCGGCCTCGGCCTCGCGCTTGTACGTGATCCACGCGTCGATGAGATCGTTGGAGAACACATCTCCCTTCATCAGGAACGCGCGGTCCTTGTGGAGGGCGTCGAGCGACGCGTCGAGCGAGCCCGGCACGGTCGGCACCTCGGCAAGCTCCTCGGGAGACAGCGAGTAGATGTCCTTGTCGAGCGGCTCACCGGGGTGGATGCGGTTCTCGATGCCGTCGAGACCCGCCATCATCATGGCGGCGAACGCGAGGTACGGGTTGCACGACGGGTCGGGCGACCGCAGCTCGAGGCGCTTGGCCTTCGGCGAGCTCGAGTACATCGGGATCCGGATCGACGCCGAGCGGTTGCGCGCCGAGTACGCCAGGTTGACGGGCGCCTCGTAGCCCGGGACCAGGCGGCGGTAGCTGTTCGTCGTCGGGTTGGCGAACGCGCAGATCGCGCCGGCGTGCTTGAGCAGGCCACCGCAGTAGTAGAGCGCCATGTCGCTCATGCCCGCGTACCCGTCGCCGGCGAACAGCGGCTTGCCCGCCTTCCACAGCGACTGGTGCGTGTGCATGCCCGAGCCGTTGTCACCGAACAGCGGTTTCGGCATGAACGTCGCCGTCTTGCCATGCTGGCGCGCGACGTTCTTGACGATGTGCTTGTACCAGAGCACCTGGTCCGCCATCTTCACGAGCGTGTCGTACTGCATGTCGATCTCGGCCTGCCCGGCCGTGGCGACCTCGTGATGGTGCGTCTCGATGATGATGCCCACCGACTGCATCGTCAGCACCATCTGCGTGCGCAGGTCGGTGAGCTGATCCGTCGGACCGGCAACGCAGTAGCCACCCTTGATCGGCGGCTTGAAGCCCTTGTTGCCGCCGCCCTCGGAGCGCTTGTTGTTCCAGCCGGCCTCGTCGGAGTCGATGTTGAAGAACGAGTGATTCGGCTCCTCGGAGTACTGGATGGAGTCGAAGATGAAGAACTCGGCCTCGGGGCCGAAGTACGCGGTGTCCGCGATGCCCGTCGACTTGAGGTAGCTGACGGCGCGCTTCGCGAGGCTGCGCGGGTCGCGAGGATACGGCTCGTGCGTGATCGGATCGATCACGTCACACAGGATCGACAGCGTCGGGACCTTGAGGAAGGGATCCATGACGGCCGTCGTGACATCGGGCTTCATCAACATGTCGGAGGAGTTGATGGCGCGCCATCCCGAGATCGACGAGCCGTCGAAGCCGAAGCCTTCCTCGATGCCCTCCTCGAGGCGCTCGATGGGATAGGTCAGGTGCTTCCACTGGCCGAGGAAGTCGACGAACTTCGCGTCGATCATCTTCGCGCCGTGCTTCTTCACGTAGTCCTTGAGCTCGCTGGGCGTCACTTGATTCTCCTATTTATTACGGACTGCCGCGCCCCCGAGCTGCTCGGGGGCTTGGCGAACTAGATCGCGTCCTCACCGGTCTCGCCGGTGCGGATGCGGATGACTTCGTCGACGGGCGTGACGAAGATCTTGCCGTCGCCGATCTTGCCCGTGCGGGCCGCCTCGGAGATCACGTTGACCACCTGCTGCACGTTGTCGTTCGGGACGATGATCTCGACCTTCACCTTCGGGACGAAATCCACGACGTAGGCGGAGCCTCGGTAGACTTCCTTCTTGCCGCCGGTCCGCCCGAAGCCCTTGACCTCGGTGACCGTCATGCCGTGCACTCCGATCTCGGCGAGGCGTTCTTTCACCTCGTCGAGCTTGAACGGCTTGATGATCGCCTCGACCTTCTTCATGGGAAGATCGTTAGCCCACGTTGTGTTTCCGGGGGGTTTCGCGACGCGAAATTCTCGCCGCGGCGGTTCGGCTGCGAGGTGAGTCCGTCTTACTCGCGGATCTTGCGCCGGAACGACTGGATCCGCGAGAGCGTGTCCGCGAGGTTGACGTCGCGGTTGTACTGCACGTGCACGACGAGGTCGGTGTACTCCTTCTCGAGCTGGCTGCCGTTCTTGCTCTTGAAGGCGGCGTACTCGCGGCGGGTCGCCATCCACTCGGTGGTCACGGCGTCGCGCGTGACCCCCTCGGGCGGCTTGACCACCACGACGTCCTTGCGCTCCGGCTTGGGCTCGCGGACGCGGTGCGGGCGGACCGGCGGCGGCCTGTCGCCGCGCACCGGGCGCGGCTCGGGCTCGAAGACGTGATCGACGCCCGGGTCGACG
>JALZOI010000661.1 GCA_030857245.1 Myxococcota bacterium | reverse complement strand
ACGACGATCGCCAGCATGCTGCCGACCGCGAGCGCCACGAACGCGGTGAGGGCGGCGACCGTCTTCACGGTGAGCAGCGAACGCGGCGCGGGCTCGTCCCGGGCGGACGTCGCGGCGGTCGGCAGCACCGTGGCGACGGGCAGCGGCCCGGCATCCTCGGTGAAGCGCTCGCTCGCGTCGTCGGTGCGCAGCTGGTCGGCGACCTCCGCCATCGTGCGCGGTCGCCGTCCCGGATCCTTGTCGAGGCAGCGCGCGAGCAGCGCATCGAGCGCCGGCGACAGCGCCGGCACGATCGTGCGCGCGCGCGGCGCCAGGTCGAACAGCTGCGGGCAGCGCCCGTCCTCGAAGTGCTCGAACGGCAATCGGCCCGTCGCGGCGGCGAACAGCAGGACGCCGAGCGCCCAGATGTCGACGCTCGGTGCGATCGTCCCGCCGGTCAGCTGCTCGGGCGCCATGTACTCGATCGTGCCGATCCGCCGGCTCGTGGTCATCGCCGCTTGCGTGCCGAGGAACTTCGCGATCCCGAAGTCGACGATCTTCGGGACGTCGCCCGCGAGCATCACGTTCGCCGGCTTGAGATCGCGATGCACGATGCCGCGGTCGTGCGCGGCCTGCATGCCATCGGCGATCGCGGCGCCGAGCCGGCGCAGCGTGGGCTCCGCGAGCCGGCGCTCGCGACGCAGCCGGCTCGCGAGGTCCTCGCCGGCGATCCGCTCCATCACGAGGTAGCAGCACCCGGTGAGGTCATCGCGGCCGAAGTCGCTGACGTGGACGACGTTCGGGTGGTCGATCGAGCGCGTGCCCGCCGCCTCCGCGAGGAAGGCCTGAGCCTCGGCGGGCTCGTGCGTGCGGTCCTCCCGCATGATCTTGATCGCGACCTCGTGCTGGAGGAAGCGGTGCCGTGCGGCGAATACGTGCCCCGCACCGCCGGTGCCCAGCAGTGTGCCGATCACGTAGTTCCCGACGATGCGATCTTGGGAGGTGCTCATCGCTGGCAGGAGCCCATCGCGCCGCGATATCGTCGCACGGAATGCGCTCGCTGGTGATCGCGATCGTCGCTGCGCTGGGCCTCGCCGCGCCGTCGGTGGCTGCGGACTCTACCGAGGCCGCCGCGCTGGTCCACCTCGAGCGCGGCATCGCGGCGTTCGAGGCCGGGGATCATGCGCTCGCCCACCGCGAGCTCCGGGCCGCGCACGAGCTCGCCCCGGACCGCCCGAACCCGTACCGCTGGCTCGCGCTCACCGAGATCCAGCTCGGCGATTGCCCGGCCGCGCTGCGCAACATCGCCGGCTTTGTCGCGCGCGTCCCCGCGGGCGACCCGCGGCTCGCCGAGATCGGCCGGCTCCGCGAGCTGTGCGAGCGGACCGGGGTGCTGCGCATCGACTCCACGCCCGCGGGCGCGTCGCTCCGGCTCGATGGCGCGATCGTCGGCACGACGCCGTACCGCTCCCGCTCGCTGCGCGTCGGCACCCACGAGCTGGTCGCCGACCAGCCGGGGTTCCTCGCCGCGTCGCGCTCGGTCGTGGTCACGGCCGGTAGCGAGCTCGACGTCCACCTCCGGCTCACGCGCGAGCCCACGCCGATCACGCGCCGCTGGTGGTTCATCCCCGCGGTGGTGGGCGTCGTCGCGCTCGCCGGCGCCGCGATCTTCGTGATCGCGGATGGCCCCGACGAGACGCTGCTCCCGCCGGTCGAGTGCGACGGCGCGGGCTGCCGGCCGGGGGGCTCGTGAGCACCGGGGGCCTGACGCTCGCGCTGGGCCTCGGGCTCGGGCTGGCCGCCGGCTGCGGCAGCGTCGATCCCTGCGCCGACGTCGCCGGCCGCTGCGTCACCGTCCAGGTCCGCTCCGCGACGGTCGCCGAGCTCGATCAGCTCGAGCTCGACGTGCTGTTCGGCGATCGCCACGGCACGACCACCACCCAGCGCGAAGGAGGCGGCACGTCGGCGCTGCCGCTCGCGGCCGCGGTCATCGTCGACGTCACCACACCCGGCGAGCTCCGGGTCGGTATCGTCGCGGCCGCCAAGCTGGGCGGCACCGTGCTCGGCACCGGCGCCGGCAGCATCGTGCTCGACCCCGACGAGCACGCGACGGTGATCCTCGAGCTCGCGGCGCCCGGCGACTGCGTGGCCGCCTCGCTGTACTGCGGCGGCGACAAGCTCGCGGGCGATCCGCAGACGCTCTACCAGTGCAACGGCGGTGGCGTGCCGCTCGCGCGCGGCCGCTGCGCCGGCGGATGCCGCGTCGTGCCCGACGACGATGACGAGTGCATCGGCGTCGGCGGTACGTGCACGGACACCGGCTTCTACTGCGGCGGGGACAAGCTCGACGGCGATCCGCAGCGGCTGTACCGCTGTCAGGCCGGCGTCGGCACCGCGCCCGTCGAATGCGCTGATGGCTGCATCGTCAGCCCGCCCGGCACCGACGATCGGTGCCGATAACCCGTCGGCTGACGCGTCCGCGATCACGGGCAGTTCGGCGCGACGCGACCGTCCGAGCCGGTCGAGACGTACGCGTCGGCGACGTAGCCGCCGCCGACGTAGTCCCACAGGTCCGACGTGCCGTACGTGCCGGTCACCGTCTGCCCGCGCTTCTGGCACCGGATCGTGACGAACGAGCCGTCACCGACGGTGCCGACGCTCGCGGTGTTGCTGCTCGCGCCCGCTCGGACGTTGAGCCGCGCGCCGCTCGTGTTGATCCGGCCGGTCGCGGTGCCGCCGCCGCCGCCGCCGCCGCCACCGCCGCCGCCGCACGAGTTGTTGCTCCGGTAGTTGCGCGTGCCGAAGAAGAACGAGCTCGCACCGTCGAAGACCGGACGCTGGGCGACGCCGTTCTGGCGCTGCTCGTAGTGGAGGTGCGGGCCGCTCGAGCCGCCCGTCGTGCCGACGGTGCCGATTCGCTGGCCGCGGCTCACCGTCTGCCCGACGTTCACCGACTGCGACGACAGGTGGGCGTAGCGAGTCGTGTAGCCGTTGCCGTGGCCGATCTCGATCCAGCGGCCGTAGCTCGTGCTGCCGGTGTTGCCGACGACGCGGACGGTCCCGGCCGCCGCGGCGACCACGGTGTCGCCGGTGTCGTTGGTGCGGTTGAAGTCGACCGAGTTCTGCGGGCTGTGCCCGGTGCGGGTCTGCCCGGCCCACACCTGGCCGCACGGGAACGGCAGCTGGAAGCTCGGGCGGAACGCATAGATGTCGGTCACCGTGGCGTCGCTGTCGGACGACTCGAGCTCGGGCATCGGGCCGTCGTCGGACCACTCCTCGTCACCGAGGTCGCCCGCCGGGTCGGTCGGCGCGTCGACTGCGTCGGTACATCCCGCGAGCGTGCACGCGAGCGCGCAGGCGAGGGTCATCGTCGAATGCCATGGCGAGATCATCGAGGGCTTCATGCGAGGACCACTCAGCAAGCGACGAGCCACGCGACAACCACGGGAAACCACTCGCGCCTGCGCGGCCCCCTGTTGCGTCCGGCGCTACACCTGCCCACGGCCGTTCCGGCCAGGCCCCGAGCGGCTCGGGGGCGCGGCCGTCCGGTACTATCCCGCGCATGCTGAAGGACAAGGTCATCGTCGTGACGGGTGCGAGTCGCGGCATCGGCGAGGCGATCGTGCGGGCGTGCATCGACGGTGGCGCGCAGGTCGTGCTGGCGTCGCGCAAGCAGGCGGATCTCGACCGCGTGGCGGCCAGCCTGCCCGCCGAGCGCACGCTCGCGATGGCGTGCCACACCGGCAAGGCCGAGGACGTCGACGCGCTGTTCGCGAAGGCCGTCGAGCGGTTCGGCCGCGTCGACGGCCTCGTCAACAACGCCGCCGCGAACCCGTACTTCGGGCCGCTGATCGACACGCCCGATGCCGCGATCGACAAGACCTTCGAGGTCAACGTGCGCGGCTATCTCTACGGTGCCCGCGCGCTGGTCCGGCATGCCCGCGCGCGCGGCGGGGGCGGCTCGATCGTCAACATCGCGAGCGTGGCGGGGCTGCGCGCGGCGCCGATGCAGGGGATCTATGGCGCGACCAAGGCGGCGGTGATCAGCCTGACGCAGACCCTCGCGTTCGAGCTCGGCAGCACGCAGCTCCGGGTCAACGCGATCGCGCCCGGCCTGGTCGAGACCCGGTTCGCGGCGGCGATCGTCGGCAACCCGATGCTGCGCGACCACGTCGTCAACCGCACGCCGCTCGCGCGCCACGCGCAGCCCACCGAGATCGCGGGAGCCGCGGTCTACTTGCTGTCGGATGCGGCGTCGTTCACGACCGGCTCCGTGCTCGTCGTCGACGGCGGCCTGACGGCGGTCTGACGGCGCCGGCGCGGAGCGGCGC
>JALZOI010000660.1 GCA_030857245.1 Myxococcota bacterium | reverse complement strand
GCCTCGGTGCGTTGCGCCGCGGCGCGCCCGGCGTCGTAGGCCGCCGTGCGCCGCGCGAGCGTGTCGCTCACCCGCACCGCGAACTCGCGGCGATAACGCTCGAGCGGCTGATCGGGCACGAGCTCCTGGTCGAGGAACCGGAACACGACGCCCTCGAGATCGGACGGCTGCGCAAACCAGAAGCGCAGCCGGGTCTCGGCGGTGCCGCCGTGGGTGCTGCCGGGCGTGCGGTACTCGTCCGCGTAATAGAACGGCTCGCCGAGCGGATAGAACGCCGCGGCGCTGACCTGCAGCGGCTCGCCGGGCAGCTCGCCGGTGAACGCGACGAGCGCGGGCAGCGCCTCGACGGGCGGGGTCCACGCCTTCTCCTGATCCGTCGGGCGCGCGGGATCGAGCGCGGGCGGCGCCGGTCGCTGCTTGCGCGTGCGAGGGCCAGGGCTCGGCACCGGTCGCAGCGGCAGGCCCGGAGCGCTCGCCCCCTCACCCGCGCCGACCCGGCACCGCGTGTGATCGCCTTCGTCGGTCCCCCACGAGAACGCCCACTGCGTGCGATCGCTCTCGAGCCGGTTGTCGAGGGCGACCTTGCGCGCACCATAGACCTGGACGACCAGGCGCCGGCCGAACTCGATCGAGCGGGCCGGGAACACGACCTCGAAGGGCCCCGTGCCGCAGGGCGCGGGAGCCACGAAGCGCTGGTCGAGCACGGTCGCCCAGTGCTCGGCCGGCGGCGGCGCCGCGGCGCCGTGGACCGGCGCGCGACCCGAGCCTCCGCAGGCAGCCAGGATCAGCAGGCCCAAAACCACGGTACGCATCGCTGCGCCGCTCGTGCAGGGGACATGCCCGTGCGCGTCCTGCCGGGTTGGCCCGCCGGCAGCGGTCGCGTCGTGGTCGGCGAGAACCGCCGTTCACACCGGCCCACGTTCACGACGCGCGCCGCTCGACGGGGTATGTTGGGCCGATGGATCCGGACTACAGCGACTGGGAGCCCGTGTTCGAGAAGTTGCGGCTCCTGCGCGCGGGCTGGCCGGGGCCGTCGTGGGAGTGGGACATGCGCTTCGCCACGCTGTCCTCGTCGTTCGTGATCGCGCACGAGCCCGTCGCGCGCGCCGCCGCCAACCACGTCCTGACGTATGCGTGGACGAAGGACACGCTGCCGACCGCACCGGCCGGGCTGCGCACGATCTGCGATCGGACGGGTGGCCTGCGGGCGGGCCAGCTGCTGATGGCGGGCAAGGTCGGCGGCATCGTCATGTACGGCCTGTGGTGGCCATGGGGCGGCGGCGCGAAGGTCACGCTCCGGCTCGGGATCGGCGAGTGCGCCGTCGACGAGGCGCCGTTCCCGATGGTGCGCGAGCTGTTCGGGGTGCACGTCTAGATGAGGCAGAACCGGCGACTGACGCTAGGGTGCCGCCATGATGACTCGCCTGCTCCTGACCCTCGGGCTCGCCACCGCGTGCGGCGGCACCAGCCCGCCGCCCACGTCGCCGACGCCGACCTCGCCCGCGACCTCCTCGCTGGCCTCGCTGCTCACCCCCGATGGCCGGCACTTCGCGACCGAGCGCATCTACGAGGGCAACTGCGCACCGGCCGGTAGCCGCGGTGGCTGTCACACGATCACGCTGCGGCCCGACGGCACGTACCGCAACTTCCTCTACGACGCGGCGATCGACGGCAGCTACGTGATCTCCGGAAGCACGGTCAAGCTCACGGGCAGTGACCCATCGATGACCGAGGAGCTCGCGCTGGCGCCGGACGGCAGCCAGCTCGGCGAGCTCCCGCTCAAGCCCTGACCTGCGCGCAGGCGCGCGTCCCAGGAAGTGCCGGGCGCTGTCGGCGGCGGGCATACTCGTTCGTCTTCAACCGAGAGAAGGACGAACCCGACATGCTGTATGCGATCCTCTGTTACGACGCCGAAGAAGTCGTCAGCGCCTGGTCCAAGGAGCAGGACGCCGCCGTCATGACCTCGCTCGGCGCGGTGCAGGACAAGCTGGCCGCGCAGCAGCGGCTCGGTCCCGTCGCGCGGCTGATGCCGACGACCGCAGCCACCACGATCCGCAAGGGCAAGGAGCCGCTGATCCTCGACGGGCCGTTCGCCGAGACCAAGGAGCAGCTGCTCGGGTTCTACGTGGTGGAGTGCGAGTCGCTCGAGGCCGCGCTCGTGGTCGCGCAGGATCTCGCGCGTGCGAGTGGCTCGGTCGGCGCGTTCGAGCTGCGCCCGGTCTCGTACTTCCGCCCGGGTGACCTCGCGTGATCGACCTCGCCTGGATCGAAGCGGCGCTGACGTCCGCCCGTCCCCAGGCGGTCGCCGCCCTCGTGCGGTACTTCCGCGATCTCGACATCGCCGAGGAGGCGTTCCAGGACGCGAGCTTGCGGGCGCTGAAGGCGTGGCCGGAGAACGGGCCGCCACGCAACCCGACCGCGTGGCTGATCCTCGTCGGTCGCAACGTCGCGCTCGATGCGACGCGCCGGCGCAAGAAGCAGACGGCGCTGCCCGACGAGACCGTCCTCGCGGAGCTCGTCGAGGGCGAGGCCGATCTCGCCGAGCGGCTCGATGGCGCGGACTATCGCGACGACGTCCTGCGCCTGCTCTTCATCTGCTGCCACCCGGAGTTGCCGCCCACGCAGCAGATCGCGCTCGCGCTGCGCATCGTCTCGGGCCTCAGCGTCGCTCAGATCGCGCGCGCGTTCCTCGTCGGCGCGACCGCGATGGAGCAGCGGATCACGCGCGCGAAGCAGCGGATCGCGCGCGCCGATGTCCCGTTCGAGGCGCCGGGGCCGGTCGAGCGCGCCGAGCGGGTCGGCGTGGTCGCCGCGATGATCTACCTGCTCTTCAACGAGGGCTACTCGAGCAGCGGGCCGGATCGGGATCGCGAGCAGCTGTGCGCCGAGGCGATCCGGCTCGGCCGGCTGCTGCTGCGGATGTTCCCCGGTGAGCCCGAGTTGCTCGGCCTGACCGCGCTGATGCTGCTCCAGCATGCGCGGGCGGCCGCGCGGTTCGACGCCGCGGGTGCGTTCGTGCTCCTCGAGGAGCAGGACCGCAGCCGGTGGAGTCACGCCCTGATCAACGAAGGCCTCGCGCTGATCGACAAGGCGATCCGGCATCGGCGCCCGGGGCCGTACCAGATCCAGGCCGCGCTCGCCGCGATCCACGCCCGCGCCGCGCGTCCGGAAGCGACCGACTGGACCGAGATCGAGGCGCTGTACCGCGCGCTCGAGCGCCACCAGCCCTCGCCCGTGATCACGCTCAACCGCGCGGTCGCGGTCGCGAAGCTCGAGGGTCCGGCCGCCGCGCTCGCGCTGATCGAGCCGCTCGCCGAGGCGCTCGGCGGCTATTTCCACTACTTCGGCGTGCAGGGGGCGCTGCTGCTGCAACTCGGCCGCCACCGCGAGGCGCGCGAGGCTTTCGCGCGGGCGATCGCGCTGGCACGCACCCCGAGCGAGGCGGCCCACATCCGGCAGCACCTCGATCGCATGAGCCACGACGAGGCTGTCGATCGGCGCTAGAAAATCGACGGCCCGGTGTCGAGCGGGGGCGTCGTCGTTCGTCCTCGGGGTCCATCCACCAAGGAGACCACCATGGCCACGACCCCTGCTGCCGCGACCCCTGCTGCCACGAGCCCGACGTCCGCCCCCGCTCCGAAGGTCACCGGCGTCACCCCGTATATCAGCGTCCGCGATGCCACCGCGGCGGCCGCGTTCTACCAGCGCGCGTTCGGCGCCGCGGTGGTCGCGCTCGTGCCGATGTCCGAGGGCACGAGGATCATCCACGGCTACCTGATCATCAACAACGGCCCGCTGTTCCTGTCCGATCCGTTCCCCGAGCACGGGCATCCGTTGCAGGCGCCACAGGCGTTCGCGCTGCACCTCCAGGTCGACGACGCGGACGCATGGTTCGACCGCGCCGTCGCGGCGGGCGCCGAGGTCATCATGCCGATCAGCGTGCAGTTCTGGGGCGACCGCTACGGCCAGATCAAGGATCCGTTCGGCGTGACCTGGTCGATCGGCGGCCCGAACCGGTGAGCCGGCACGACCGATGACCGCGTTCTTGATCCCCGTCCTTTCCCTCGCCGCCGGGATGTGGGCGATGTGGCGAGCGGCGCGCACGGCGTCCGATGGCCCGCAGCTTTTCGGGTACGGTGCCGCGCATGAAGCGCATGACGATCCTCGGACTCCTGGCCGCGCTGCCGGCCACGTCCGCGTGCAAGAAGCAGCAGCCCGCGACCACCGAGCAGCCGGGCAGCGGCACCGCCGTGATGGCGAGCGACGCGGCGATCGGCTCCGCCGGCGCCGCGATGGGCGCGGGGAACGTGGG
>JALZOI010000659.1 GCA_030857245.1 Myxococcota bacterium | reverse complement strand
GCCTCGGCGACTTCGGACGCGGCGAGCTGCGCCTGGATGGTCGCCCACATCGCGGGCGGCGGATCCAGCGTGGGCAGCGCGCGCAGGCCGTCGCGCAGCGCCGCCTCGTCGGACGCCACCTGGCGACACGCCTCGCAGGAGCGCAGGTGACCGCGCACGACGGTGCCGCGATCGCCCTCGAGCTCGCCGTCGAGGTACGCCGTCAGCCGGGGCCGAACGTCGTCACACTTCATCGATCCTCCCCGCCGGTGCCGAGGCTCTGACCGAGCAGGTCCCGCATGCGCGCGCGCGCCTTGTGCAGCTGCGACTTGCAGGTCCCGACCCGGCACTCGAGGATCGCCGCGCACTCCTCGTGCGAGAGCCCCTCGACATCGTGGAGGACGAGGATCGCGCGATAGCCGGCGGGCAACCGGCCGAGCGCGGCCTGGATGCGCGCCGCCAGCGCGGAGTCGCGCTCGGTCGCCGGGGGCGCGGGCATGTCCGAGAGCCCATCATCACCGACCTCGTGGCGGCGGCCGCGCTTCGCGAGGTGCGAGAGCGCCGCGTTGACGGTGAGCCGGTAGATCCACGTCGAGAGCGCCGAGTCGCCGCGGAAGTTGGCGAGCGCGCGGAAGATGCGCACGAACACCTCCTGCGCGACCTCCTCGGCGTCGGACGCGCCGACGATGCGGTGCGCCATCCCGAACACGCGGCGCTTGTACTGGTGGTACAGGCGCTCCATGGCGCGCGCCTCGCCCCGGCGACAGGCCGCGATCAGCTGCGCATCATCTTCGAGGCCGGCGGCGACCCGGGGGCGCGGCTCGGCCAGCGGGGCGATGCCCGAGCCGACGGTGGCGGTGACAGTGACAGCGATCGGTTCGGCGAGCTCGTTCACGGGTTCCCCAGGGTCGGCCGGCGCGGAGAGCGCCCGGTCAGCCGTAGGACTGCCCGGCTCGGAAAGCCGTTGCCCGGAGTCGCGCGAGGACACGTCGGCGGGCACCCTAGCACCCACAACGCCCGATCCCACCAGCACTTTCAGGTCAGGCGCTGAGGTATGCTCGGGGGGTGCACGCCCCCCTCGTCGTAGGCCTCGGCCGCATCGGCGTGGCGATCTCGGGGCTCGCGCCGAACTTACCGGGCGTCGACGCCGCGGCCTCTGACCTCGCGGCGCTCGCCACGACTCCCTCCCCCGGGATCGGCGTGGCCCTTCGTGCCGCACTTCGCCTGGGATGTCGGGCCCGAGCCGCCGGCAGCCATGGCGCGGATCTGCTCGGCCAGCTCGCCCGCACCGCCCTCCGCGACGCCGGGATCGATGTCGAGCTGCTGCGTGCGATCGGCACCTCGGCCTGTGACGTCGTGATGGTCGCCGGCGATGGCACGATGCGCAGCCACTACAGCGGTGATCGCGGGGAGCCCATCGAGAGCGATGCCGCGACCCTGCTCGCGGGTGCCGCCGCGCTGCTGATCGATGGCAGCGACCCGGCCGACCAGCTGCGCGCCGCCCGGCTCGCGAAGCAGCAGAAGCAGCCGGTGATCTTCGACGTCAGCGAGCTCCGCGATGGCACGCCCGAGCTGATCGGCGCGTGTGACATCCTGCTCGCCTCCGAGCGCGAGGCCTCCGAGCTCGCGCCGCGCGGCGAGCTCCACGATGCGCTCGCCCAGCTGCTCGCGCTGGGACCGCGCGCGGTCGTGATCACGCTCGGAGCCGAGGGTGCGATCGGTCGCCACGGCCAGCAGGTCGTGCGCTGCCCGCCGTTCCCGAGCGACGTCCTCGACAGCCACGGCGCCGGCTCGGTGTTTCATGGCGCGTTCGCGGCCGCCCTGCTCAGCGAGCTGCCGTTCCATCGCTGCATGGAGCTCGCGGCCGCCGCGGCCTCGCTGTCGCTCCGCGAGCTCGGGCCGTGGTCGGCGATGCCGACCCGCGACGATGTCCTCGCCCTGACGCGCACCCGCCGCAGCGGCTGAGCGCGAGCCGCGTGATCAGCGCTTCGGGCGGACGCCGGCGTCGCTGCCCTCGAGCCGGAAGTGCGCCTCGGCGGCGGCCATCTGCTCGGCCTCCTTCTTCGACTTGCCGGCGGCGCGCGCCCATTCGTCGGTGCCGATCGTGACGGCGACGACGAACCGCTTGTCGTGATCGGGCCCGAGCTCCTGGACGACACGATACGTCGGCGTCGCCTTGAGCCGGGCCTGCGCGGTCTCCTGCAGGCGGGTCTTGAAGTCGTAGAAGTTCTTGATCTCGGCGGCGTTGATCCGGTGCGTCAGCAGCCGCTCCACGAGATCGTTCGCGGCCTGGAATCCCCCGTCGAGATAGACGGCCGCGATGATGGCCTCGAACGCATCCGCGAGGATCTTGGACTTCGCCCGCCCGCCCGACTTCTCCTCGCCCTTGCCGAGCATCAGCCACTCGCCAAACCCCAGCGTCCGGGCGACGTCGGACAGCCCGTCCTCACTGACGACCTGCGCGCGCGTGACGCTGAGATCGCCCTCGTGCGCGTCGGGGAACCGGAACATCAGGCGCTGGCTCACGGTGAGTGACAGCACCGCATCGCCGAGAAACTCGAGCCGCTGGTTGTCGCCCGCCCGCGGCAGGCCGGTGGCCTTGCCCTGCTCGTTGCACCAGCTGGCATGCCGGAGCGCCTGCTCGAGCAGCGAGCGATCACGGAACGTGTAGCCGAGGACGACCTCGAGCTCGGCGTAGTCACGGGGGCCTGGCACCGCGGTCATGTTACCTTCGTCGCCAGTGGAAGCGCTGCGCGAGCGTTTCGGGAAGTATCACGTCCTCGAAAAGATCGCGCAGGGCGGCATGGCCGAGGTCTACAAGGTCAAGACCGTCGGCATCGCCGGGTTCGAGAAGGTCCAGGCGCTCAAGCGCATCCTGCCCCGCTCCGCCCGCGAGGGTCGGTTCATCCGCAGCTTCATCGACGAGGCGCGGATCGCGGTCGAGCTCACCCACCGCAACATCGTCCAGGTCTTCGACTTCGGCAAAGCCGACGGCGAGCTGTTCCTCGCCATGGAGCTGATCGAGGGCAAGGACCTGCGCACGGCCCTCGGCCACGGCGTGGCGCGCGACCTGCTGCCGCCGGTGACCGTCGCCGCGTACATCATCAGCGAGGTCGCGGCGGGGCTCGACTACGCGCACCGCAAGACCGACGGCTACGGCGGCCCGCTCGGCATCGTGCACTGCGACGTGTCGCCGTCGAACGTGATGCTGTCGAGCGATGGCTACGTGAAGATCCTCGACTTCGGGATCGCGCGCGCGACGTTCGCGTCCGCGCTCGAGCGCCGCCGGCTGCGCGGCAAGCCGCGCTACATGGCCCCCGAGCAGACGCTCGGCGAGCCGCCGACCTCGGCGGCCGACGTGTTCGCGCTCGGCATCATCGCGTGGGAGCTGTTCACCGGGCTGCCGCTGTATCGAGGCGCCGATCTCAAGGCGATCCTCGAGGCCGTGCGGCACACCGATCCACCGCGCATCGATCACCACAACCCCGACGTGTCGGTCGAGATCGTCGATGCCGTCGCGACGGCGCTGGCGCGCGATCCCCGCGATCGCGGCACGGCAGCGGACCTGTCGGCGGCGTGTGCGCGGACGGCCCTCGGCGGCGGCGCACGCGCGCTGGCGGCCTGGCTCGCCGACCTCGAGCAGCGCCCGAGCCATGTTGAGCTCCCGTGGCAGCCCGAGGTCACCTCGATCAGCGTCCCGGCGGGCTCGCCGGAGGCCCCGCCGAGCCTGGGATCACGGTGGTCGAGCTCGCGGCTCGACCTCGGTGATGTCACCGCGCTGACCTCGCGCGCCGGCTTCGACGGCACGCTGGCGGGCCTCGCGAAGCTCGGCGACGCGTTCGTGGATCCGTTCGCCCAGCCGGTCGCGCCCGAAGCGGCGGAGACCGAGCCGACCGCAGGCGAGCGCGCCTCGCGACCGTCGTCCGAGGTGCTGCAGCTTGCCCCCCGGCTGCGGCCATCGGTGCTGCGGCTCGGCGACGAGCTCACGCCACCCCCCGCGCCGCTCACGCTCCCGGTGAGCCCCGACGACACCAGCTACGACGAGCTCGAGGTCGAGCCGACGCCGCGGGACGCGCGCGCGCTCGCGCAGCCCGACGTCGTCGACGAGGTGATCGACGACGACCTCGGCGACTCCGCCGACGGGGAGCGCGTCGAGCGCCGGCTCGCGGTGATCGTCGCGGGCTTGCTGGCGGGCGCCGACCGCGACGTGCTGCGCCCGATCACGCGCAGCCTCGGCGAGCTCGCGTATCAGCGCGGTGGCGTCGTGCTCGAGCTCGATGACGAGGCGCTGGTCGTCGGCTTCGGCCTCGAGGTCGCGGGCGAGGACGACGTCGCCG
>JALZOI010000658.1 GCA_030857245.1 Myxococcota bacterium | reverse complement strand
GCCGCCGACGCCGCCCGCCGCGGCGAGGTCGAGGCGGTGCTCGCGCAGGAGGAGCCCGCCGCCTGGAAGGACCTCGCGTGGGAGTGGCTCGGCGACGGGGTGGCGCATCGCGCGCTCCTCGAGCGGCTCGATGCGACCCAGGGCGCGCAGGTCGCCGCGCTCGACGAGCTCCACGAGCTGCGTGATGACGAGCGCGCGGTCGCGTTGCCGCTGCTCGCGAACGAGCTGACGCCCGAGCTCGAGGCCGTGCTGGTCGGCAGCCTCGTGCGGGGCGATGATCTCGCCGGCGTGCTGCAGCGTGCGCCGGCCGAGGGCAGCGGGGGTGGCGGCGGTGGTGCGCCGGCGGCACGGGCGGCCGCGCCTGATGACGCCGATGACGGCGACGTCGGCGCCGACGACGCTGAGGACGATGACGACGACGACGCTGACCGTCACTCCCCGGGCTGGGACGCGATCGACGCGGCGCTCCGGCCGATCTACGGCGACACCGAGCCGCAGCACTTCGGCGCGGTGGTGCCGTACATGATGGGCGGCAACGATCCGCTGCACGGGATCTCGGCATACGCGCGCACCGAGCCGGTGCCGCACTGGCACTTCGTGACCTACGGGTTCACCGATCTGTTCGGCAAGGAGACCGAGGATCCCGAGGAGAGCGGCTTTGGGTTCGAGCTGACGTTGCGCCTCGTCAAGCAGCTCGCCGACGTCGAGCCGCCGATGTGGGCGCTCAACTTCCTGCAGAACCTCGCTCGCTACGTGTTCGGCACCGGCAACCGGTTCAGCGCCGGGCACAAGATGGGGCTCAACGGCCCGATCGCCCTCGAGACCGAGACCCAGATCAGCGCGATCTGCTTCGCGGACGATCCCGAGCTCGGCGAGCTGGTCTCCGAGCACGGCAGCGCGCGGTTCCTCCAGATCGTGGGGATCACCGACGACGAGTACCGGCTCATCCAGGAGTGGTCGACGACGGGCCTCGTCGAGATCCTCGAGCGCCGGATCCCGTACCTCGTCACGGACCTCGCGCGCGACTCGGTGCTCGCGGATCCCGTGACCGCCGCCGAGATCGAGCAGCGGGTCACGCAGGAGGGCTCGTCCGAGGATCTGACCTTCGCCGGCGAGCTGCTGATCGAGGTCGATGATGGGCACGTCCGGCTCGAGCTCGGCGCGCTCTACGCGGCGGCGCTGCCGCGCGCGATGCGTGGTCGGATCCGCCATGGGCGTCCGTACATGTTGCGCGGCCGCGGCGCATCCGTGGAGCTCCGGCCCGGCGCGACCGCGCGCGCGGTCCACGACGATGACCACGAGGACGATCTCATTCTCGAGATCACGCAGGAGCTCGCGCGCGAGCTCGAGGCGAAGCTGCGGGCCTGCGAGGTCGGCACCTACCACTTCGTCGCGTGGCCCGCCCTCGAGATCGTGATCACCGCCAGCATCATCCGCAGCCAGGACGGCACGGCGCTCGAGGTCCGCGGCGTCGCGGATCCCGACGAGGCGAGCCGCCTGCTGGAGGCCGAGAACGCGCGCCTCGAGGCCGAGGGGCCGGACGAGGATGCCGATGCAGTGGACGATGACGATGATGATGACGGCGAGACGGACGACGACGACGACGACGATGACGACGACGATGACGACGACGATGATGACGACGACGGCGAGCCGCCGGATCCGGTGCGGGTCCGCGCCGCGATCGGCATGACGGAGCGCGCTCTCCGGCTCGCCCCCGACGACACCGACGTGCAGTTCACGCACGCGATGCTCCTGCTCGATGCCGAGCGTGCCGGGATCGAGGGCAAGGTGGCGGAGCTGCTGACCTGGCTCGCGCGGTTCGATCCGGCCGTGCGGGTCAACGTGGCGGTGCGGCTTGGTGCCCGCGAGCATCCGGCGTTCTGCGAGGCGACCGACCTCGCGCTCGAGCAGGTGCTGCCCGACCGCATCATGGCGAGCTCGGTGACGCCGACCGGGGGCGGCGCGCTCGCGTCGTTCGGCGACGTCTCGCGGGAGCTGTTCGCGGAGCTCGGCGAGCACATCCTCGCGCAGGCACCGACCCGGATGGCGCGGCTCGTGCCGCTGCTTCCCGATGACATCACGCTGCTCGCGGATCTCGCGCACCAGGCCATCGGCGCCGGGCAGCGGGATCCCGCGGTGGCCCTCTATGATCGGATCCTCGCGCTGCCGATCCCCGCGGACGGCGATGACCGAACGAACTACCTGCGGTCGATGAACAACGCGTGCATCCAGGCTCACGCGGCGAAGGCGTTCGACGCCGCGGTGCGGATCGCGGACCGCGCGCAGGCCGTCGCGCCCGAGAACCCGTACCTCTATCACTCGGCCGCGTGCGCCTATGCGTCGGTCGGGGACTACAAGAAGGCGCTCGAGCAGGTGAAGCTCGCGCTCGAGCACGACTACGAGCACATCGCGAAGATCGAGGCTGATGGTGACCTCGGGCCGCTCCTCGAGTGGCCCGAGTTCAAGGCCGTGTTCCGCGACTGGCACGCCCGGCAGGAGGGCAACTGATGGCGATCGAGATCCATGGCCTCGACGCGCGTGACGGTGACACCGCGTTCGCGTTCCTCGTCCTGCGGCTGACGACGCCCGCCGACCGCGCCGGCTTGATCGCGATCATCCGCCAGCTGGCGGGCATGATCCCCGATGCCGAGACGTTCATCGGCGGGCTCCCCGACGAGCTCGAGGAGTCGATGCAGATCGTCGGCATGCCGTGGGAGCCCCCCACCGCGGACGAGCTGGCGGCGCAGCGCCACCTGATCGAGAGCGCGGCGGCCACCGGCGTCGCGGCGGCGTGGTTCTTCCAGACCGGCACCCAGCTGCCGTCGGTCGCCGGCGGCGACGACGAGGACGAGGACGAGGACGACGCGGATGACGACGACGATGATGCCGAGGCCGACGTCAACGAGCCGGCGCCCGCGATCCCGACACCCGCGGCGCTGAGCCTCGGCGACGAGGTCGAGGCGGCGCTCGCGGCGTGGGATGAGGATCTCTCCGGCGTCGAGGTGACGATCCCGCCGAAGCTCGAGCTGGCCCGCACCGATCAGGCCGACGACGCCGACGACGACGCCGACGAGGACGCCGACGAGGACGCCGACGACGACGACGCCGAGGACGACGAGGATCACGGCGACGTGGCGCCGACGTGGTCGAACGGTGCGCCGCCGCAGTGCGCGCAGGTCCGGTTCCCGGTCGACGGCTATCCGGAGATCCTCGACGAGCATGACTGGGAGGATTTCGGGATCGCCTTCAAGCTCGCCGGCGCCGGGCTCACCGGCGAGAGCACGGTCCTGCTCGGCTTCCACGCGCTCTGGCTGTCACCGTACGGCGGGCGCTATCGCAACGCCGCGGTCACCGTCGACGGCAAGCACCACGCGGCCCACCTCTGGGTGGATCGCTTCGCGGTGCCGAGCTCGCCCGAGGAGCAGGTCCATCACCTGCTCTGGGTGCTGTCGAAGCTCGATGAGGTGATACCGGTCCTGCACGCGCGGTTCGGCGGCGCGACCATGCTGCAGAAGTACGGCGGCCTCGTGGATGAGGCCACCGAGCCCTTCGTGCTCGGCGGCAACCCGCTGCTGGCCGTGCACGCCCGCGACGGCGGGGCCGGCGTCGATGCGTGGATCGACACGCAGACCGCCTGGTCGCGCGAGGAGGTCGCGGCGATGTTGCGCGAGCTCGCGATCGAGATCGTGACGGGGCCGCGGGAAGCCGGCGGACACGAAGGCCATCACCACGGGCACGATCACGACCATGGTCACGACCACGATCACGACCATGGTCACGACCATGGCCACGACCACGATCACGACGACGAGGTCGATGCGGTCTTCGATGACGCGGCGCTGCCGCCGTCACCTCGCGTGGCGCCCGCTCCGGTCGTCGCCGCTCGGGCCGACGACGAGTCAGCGAACGAGGCGGACGCCGACGAGTCGGCGGACGAGGCGGATCGCGGACGTCACATCACCCGCCATGCCGGCGAGCTGCTGACCGAGCGTGCGCGCGCGGGCCTGCTCGATCGGCGCGTGGCCGCGGCGCTGCGGCCCGTGCTCGAGACCCCCGACAAGTACGAGCACCGGCGCGGTGCGGTGGTCGAGATCCTCGGCGCGCTGCGCGATCGCGAGAGCGTGCCGGCCATGATCCGGATCCTCGATGACAACCCGATCAAGAGCACGCTCGATTCGATCGCGAAGGAGGACTTCCTCGCGAGGACCGCCGCCGCGCTCGGCGAGATCGTCGACCACACCGCGATCCCCGCACTCGCGCGGCTGACCGCGGCTGCCGGCGGTCACAACGACGTGCCCCGCGCGGCCGCGGCCGAGG
>JALZOI010000657.1 GCA_030857245.1 Myxococcota bacterium | reverse complement strand
TCTCGTCGAGGAGCGAGGTCAGCAGGAGCTGTGGTTGATAGCCCTTGCGATGATACCGAATGGCGCGGGCATCGAAATGCGTTGGGAGCGACGGGGTCTTGCGGCGCGCCTCGCTACTGACTTCGAACTCGACCAGCTCGTCTCCGGTGCCGAGCCGGCGAATCGACCGGTACTTCGTGTTCGATTTTCCACGCGTCATCCAGTGACGCTCCGTACCCGTCGTTGCGAGAGGCACCAGGACGGCCGCTTGGAGATAGTTGCGGTCGACGAGGACGAGCGAGTGATCCGGGACGGTGCTCCACAGGGAGGCTGCATAGGCCCGCTCGTCGGTGGCGTACGGTCCAAACACCGCAGCCGCGACGAGGTGGGAGCGCAGCGCCATCAGGACCACAAGCTTCATCAACGGGTAGCCACTTTGCCGCTCGTCCCGACCCCCCTCGTGGCGTCCGGAGTCGTGACCACCGAAATGCGCGCGATTCTCGACGCTGTCTGCGACACGCAACGTCGAGCCGTCGACGCCGTATAGCGCGAGTCCGCGCCAGCGATCTGCGCCCGCACTCCGGTGCGCCCACTCTTCTGACGAACGTAGGAACAGCCACTCCATCGGCTCGGCCCCGAGCCGAGCGCGCGCCTGTGTGAGCGCGCTTGAAGCGACGGTTCGACTACCGTCGGGGCCAGGCAGCGCCACGTCGAGCTGCCGCGCGACCGCGGTGATCGGCAGGTCGCGCATCACCGCCATGCCGAGTAGCAGCCACACCGTCTGCTCTGCCGGCATGCGACGGCGACGGACGGTCGCGGTCCCCGTCGCCAACAACGCTTCCTCTACCCACGCGGGGTCGAGATGTTTGGTCAGGTTCGGGAACGCCTTCGGCGTGAACTCCGACGTGAACTCGAGCGCCTCGGTGAACGTTTCTTGGACTGGCGTCACGATCGACGCAGCATGATCCTCCCGACAGCTTCCGGATAGCCCACGCGGCCACAGCCGGAATTCCGGATTCCCGTCGCGGACTTGGCGCTATCTGATCGGCATTGGGTCTAGCGCGGTCTAGCGCGCAGCGTCGAGGAGCGCGTCGATCTGGGCGGCGGTGATCGCGAGGCCCTCGGTGCGGGCGGCGTTCATGACCGTGCGAGCCTCGGTCTCGGTGAGCAGTTCCAGGCCGAACGCGATCGCGGCAGCCTCGGCGTAGTTGTTGACGAGGTGCATGCCGGCGACGCGCGTCGGGCTGACCGTCTCGTTGACCTTGTTGATGAAGATCGCGGCGACCCGCGTCGGATACTTCGTGCGGATCTCGGCGTAGACCTCGGGGTCGCGGTGGCTGGTGTCACCGAACAGCACGAAGCGCTGCTGGACGCGGGTGTCGAAGATGCGGGAGACGTCGCGGACCTTCTCGGGCTGCGCGACCCATGGCGCACCGGAGACGCCGGTATCGATCGGGCCTGCCGGCACGCCGTGCATCGCCATCCAGTCGGCGATGCCGATGATCCCCTCGGGCGTCCGTGCGGTGACGAAGTGAACGTCGCCGGCGGCGCCGGCCATCCGCAGCTCGAGCGTGCGTAGCAGCGTGGCGATGCCCGGATACGGCGGCGGCAGACCGGCCGACGTCTCGGGCGGCAGCACGGTCTTGTCGATATCCGAGACGATGCCGAGCTCGGCCTGGGCACGCGGCACGTCGACGACGACCTTGGTCTCGAGTGCGGCGTCGCCGCGGTTGTGGACGGTGAGGGTCCAGTTGCGCACGGTACCGTCGGCGGCCACATCGATGCGCGGCGTCGTCGAGATGTCGCTGGTGAACGAGTGCTCGTAGTGGGTCGCGGTGAGCTGGGCGTCGACGGTGCCTTCCTGGACGAGGCTCGCGACGAACGCCGGCGTGGTGATCCGGTACCGCTTGCTGGCGCCCGGGGCCAGCTCGAGCTCGACGATCCGCGGCAGCGCGGTGTCACTCTTGTCGTCGGACAGCGAGCCGAGATCTTCGAGATCGTCGGGCTCGCTCACGCAGGCGCCCAGCGAGACTGCAAACAAGATCGCGCAGGGGCTGGCGCAGTAGCGGATCGGCGTCATGCGCGGCTGGGGCAGCAAGATCCAAGCCCCGCCAAGTCCGCGCCCAGCGAGGGCCGCGACGGCCGCCGGCAAGTCCGGTAGCCAGCCCGAGAGCTACAGCTCGAGCTTCACCACGGGCCCGGCGCCGATAGCGTTTAGATACTCACTCGCGCGAAGCTGGCCTCACCATGGCCAGCGATCCCTCCAGCGACCGGCTTGACCAGCTCGAGCGGGCGAACGCCCAGCTCCACGCGCAGCTCCAGGAGCTTCGCGAGATCATCGACCGCACGCGGGTCGGCGGTTTCCGATCGATCCGTGACTCGCGGCGCTGCCCGGCGTGCGGGTCGGGTGCGCTGTTGCACGTGCGGCGCGCGCAGGAGGTCGGGTATGGGGGCCTGAAGGATCTGGCGATCGCTCACGAGAGCTCGGTCTGGAAGGGCGCGGTGCCACGCGGGCCGATGGAGTCGTTCGTGTGTCGCGGGTGCGGGCTCGTCGAGTTTCACGTGACCGACTTCAGCGACGTTCCCGTCGATGGCACCGACATCGTCGCGATCGAGCCCGAGCCCGACGTCCCGAGCGGCGGGCCATTTCGGTAGTTCCGTCGCGTCCACGACCCCAGCGCACCAGCTCGGGTCCGCGCCACGCCGCACGCCGATCATGGCCTGCGTCGAGGTCTGATAAGCTCGAACCCACGGATGGGCTGGTTCTCAGAGCTCTTGCGAGGCGGCTCCGACGAGCTGGGCTGGGACGATCTGATCCGGCGCGTCGTCGACGAGATCGCGCGGCTCAAGCGGTTCGGCGCGCGCGGCGAGGTCGTGTTCCCAATCGACGTGGTGGTCCGGATCACGGTCGGCGAAGGCAGCGTTGCCACGATCCAGGAATTCGTCGATCGGCCCGAGCTCGATCGCGAGGTCGGTGCGGGGCTCGCCAACCGGTGCGACGTCGCGCTCGATCAGCTGCCGCGTCGCGAGTACGTGGTATCGGCCGCCGATCGCACGGTGATCTCGGTCGTCGAGGGTGCGCCCCAGGTCTGGCGGTTCGTGATCGAGGGCGGTGATCGAACGGGCGCGACGCTCTCGCTGCCCGCGGGGTGGTCCGAGGCGGCGTTCGGGCGCGGCGAGTGGCACGGCGGCGACCAGCACGCGCGTAACGATCTGATCCTCTGCGATCAGACCGAGTACGTGAGCCGGCGTGCGGGACGGCTGTATCGTGCCGGTCACCTGCTCGAGGTCGCATCGCTCGATCAGGCGGATCTGCTGATCGTCAAGCGCGCGAGCGGCGAGGCCGTGCGCCCGTCGCGAACGGCGCGTGGTCGCGCAGCGGTGCGGCCGGGCGACGCGATCGAGCTGACCGATGGTCGCGGCGGCATCGTACGCATCCTCGTCCAGCGCCAGGTTGCGGGGATGGCGGAGTAACGATGGCGCCGGTTCGCAAGGAGAGCGTCGATCAGTTCCGGGTGTCGTTCGTCGAGCTCGCGAAGGCGCGCCGCGGCGAGCCGGTGCAGGTCGATCCGTTCCTGATCGCGCGCGCGATCGCGCTCGTCATGCGCGAGTGCACCGTGCGGTCGGCGGCCGGGCGGCCGATCCTGTGGAACGAGTACCGGGTGATCCTCGCGCGCGCGGACTTCGAGCTCGTGCGATCGCTGCAGGGGCCGCTCGAGGCAGATCTGCAGCAGGTGCTCGCGCAGGAGGCGAAGGCGCGCGAGGCCGACCTCGTCGGCGCGTTGCGGATCACGGTCGTGTTCGACGAGGCCGACGAGCTGCCGGCCGGGCAGGGCGTCGTGCGCGTCGCGTTCGTTCCGACCGAGCGTCTCGTCCAGCCGCGTACGGGCGAGATGACGGTGCGGCTCGACAGCTGGGCGGTCGCCGGTGAGATCGTCGCGCGCGCGCCGAAGGCACCGGCGGACACGATGTTCGTCGACGACTCCGCGGGGGGCGGCGAGCGCTGCGTCCTGCAGTGGCCCGGTGGCGAGACCCGGCTCGTGGTCGGCGCGACGATGATCCTCGGCCGCCCGCATCCCGAGGCGCCGGCGAACTTCGTCGCGCTCGCGGGCGCCGGCGCGAAGGTCAACAAGCAGCACTGCTGGATCGCGCTCGCGACGTCGACGCTGCGCGTCGGCCGGCTCGCGAACGCGAACCCGGTGCAGGTGAACGGTCAGGCGGTCGCGGCCGCGCAGGAGGCCGAGGTCGCGCTGCCCGCCGAGATCTCGCTGTCGCGCGGCGATCTGATCCTGACCGTGCGGCGGCGATGAAGCGCGGCCTCGAGCCGGCGCTCGTGATCGAGCTCGCCGCGCTC